>JAJXZM010000060.1 GCA_021780055.1 Acidobacteriota bacterium | reverse complement strand
TCTCCGTGCCGGTTAAAGCGCCCTTCTCCTGCGTTTTCAATAATTCCCATGCCAATCGTGTTTCGAGCCCGGCCAGTTCGTTCAGCTTGCCGGTCACAACGATGGGAGGGGAAAGACTGAGGCCTTGAACATTCAGCCACTGCACTTGGGTTGTGAGCTGGTCGCCAACCAGATTAAAGTGCCCCACCACTGCCACTGTCGCCCCAAGAAGCCTGGCCACCTTATATTCACTGGCCAGCGTCAGGGGAGTCATAAGCGGTAATCCGAGCTGCTCATAGGCGTCATCGCGCTCATCGCGCTGCAGAACGTACCGGGCGGGGGACGAAAGTCGCGTCGAAAGAAGTTCCGCGATGCCGTCGGACATCCATCCCACGCTCGCGTTCCCGCTCATATTTTCAAGCGGGAACACCAGAATCACTTGGGGAGCAGCAGCTCTGAGCCCCGCGCTGGCCCACAACACTAATACCAACAACCCAATGAATTTCTTTATCATGCGGCTTATCAGTCCAACGGGGGCCATTATAACACTTGCAGGCGCGCCCCTCGAACACAACGGGCGCGTCCAGGGCCGTGGGATACCATCCAGCAGGGCGCTTTGCCCGAGATCACTCCTTGATAGCGACGGGCGGGTTCTTCATCAACGTAATGAATGCGGGGTCTTTGCTGATCTTCAGAATATCCGGATCTTCAAGGATCTGTTTGCGTTTGGTGAAGCCTTCTTCCATGGCGCGCCGAAGGTAATTAACGGCTTCCTCCGGATTTCCCAATGACGCATATATCTTGGCCATGTAGAAATAGAACCTGGCGTCGGCGTAGCGGGTTTCGACGGCGATTCCCTGGCGGGAAGTTCGTGTCAGGATTTCAGGGTCCTGTTGGATCGCCGTCCGGTACTCTTTGATGGCCGGCTTGTATTTCTTCCGTTCAAAATAGGCCGTTCCCAGGTTCATATGAAACGAGGCGGCATCGGGGTCCAGCTTGATCGCGTGCCGGTAATACTTGATAGCCTTTTTCGGCTGATGCTCCAGGTAGTAACAGGTCCCCAGATTATTCCAGGCCGGGGCCAGATTGCGGTCCAACCGGATGGCTCCCTCAAAAGCCTTGTGTGCCTTCCTGAACTCCAGTTGCTGCTGGTAGCAGATGCCCATCTTGTTACGCAGGCCCGCAACCTTGGCATTGTTCTGCGGAGAGGCGGGGTAGGTCTTGATGGCCCGTGAATAGTATTCAAGAGCATCGTTGTATTGCTTTCGCACCATAAAGATGTCGGCGCGTTCCTCGTCCGAGAGTTTTACGTTGGGTTGCTCGTTCTGTCGTCCGATTTCAGGCTGCTCAACCAGCCCGCCACTGTTGTCTTGCGCGCCCCTGGCTACAAGGCCCGCAATGAGCAGCGCCCCGGTTAGAACTGCGGCAGCGCAGATTGAAGTTCCCCGTTTCATGGTTCACCTTCCCGGCGCCGGGCGATGGCACCTCAGGGCGGCGTGCTTTTAGGCGAAGGCTGTTGCGAGGATTCCTTCGCGTCATCACTCTTGAAGATGGAGAGGAACTTATGCAGGAAGCCGCCCTTCTTCTGGTCCTTCTGTTGAGGCCCCTGGGCGGAACTGCCCGCCTGCGGCGGCTGGGGGCTCTGCTGCCCGTTGGGAATTGCCCCCGGCATGCTGGGCGACGAAGTCACCCTCTGCGCGTCTTGGGTCATCGATTTGCTGTCCGGATGGAAAATATGGCCCAGAAATCCGCCCACCCGCTGCAGGGGGCTTTCAGAATGTGGCTCGGTCCCCAGAATAAAGAATTCGTTGTGGGCTGTCCCTGGAGTGTTGGAGGCGGCAAGCTGGCCCTGATCGTCCAGAGGAACGCTCACGATCCCCGGAGGTTCCATAAAAGGCTGAACGTCACTGTAATCCGGAAGCCTGGTGGCGCTTTTCATAAACGCCGTCCACACCGGAAGGGCTGAGGCTGCGCCGGACAAGTTCAGTTCGCGATCGTTGTCGTACCCTACCCAGACAACCGCCAGAAGGTTAGAGGTAAACCCCGCAAACCAGCCGTCGTGCGACGTTCCGGTCTTGCCGGCAGCCGGCAGCGTGAACCCGCGCGCCCGAACGCCTTCCCCGGTGCCTTCATCAATTACGCTCTCCATTAAGCTTACCATCAAATAGGCGATGCGGGGATCAAGCACCTGTCGAGTAACTTCAGGAACGCGATAGATAGGCTGGCCGTCGGCGTTGTTGACCAGAAGGATGGAGCGTGGCTGCTCGTAAGTGCCGGAATTGGAAAACGCCGTGTACGCTCCGGCCATCTCCAAGGGCGTTGCCACGTACGCGCCCAGCGCAATCGCCGGAGTCCCCTGCAGGTCCTGATTGATGCCGGCCTGGATGGCCAGATCCCGGATCTTTTCGTAGCCAACCATTTGAGCCAGGCTCACCGTGGCCACATTCAGCGAGTGCGCCAGCGCCTGCCGAACCGTCACCTGCCCCATATATTCATTCTTATAATTTCTGGGCTCATAAACCTTGCCATCGAACTCAAAAGAAGTAGGCTCGTCCGTCAGGATGGTGGCGGGGGTGATCAGCGGCTGCGAGCCGTCAAGTGCGGAATTCAGCGCCGCCGCATAAACAAACGGCTTGAAAGAAGAGCCCGGCTGCCTCCGGGCCAGCGCATGGTTCAACTGGCTTACCGCATAATTGCGCCCGCCCACCAGGGCCCGTATGGCCCCGGTGTGAGGGTCAAGAACAACCAGTGCAACCTGCGGTTCCTGGGGACCACTGGCAGATTGCGGCGGATGACGGCGCATTCCGGCGATCCGTTTGTCCACCTCCTCCATGCCCGTGGCAACGGCTTCCGAGGCCGCCCGCTGCAGATCAGGATCGATTGTGGTGTAGATGCGGTAGCTCTGCGAAAGCAACTGCTCCTCAGAAAAATGTGCGAGCAGTTCGTCCTGGATCATGTCAACAAAGTAGGGTGCCTGTGTGCCGCCCACGTTCTCCGGCGCCAGCCCCAGCGGAGCGGCAGAAGCCTCCTGCGCCTGCTGCCGCGTGATGTAGCCCGCCTCGACCATCTCGGCAAGCACGTGATTGCGGCGTTCGGTCGCCCGCCGTGCGTGACGGTAGGGCGAGTAGTAATTGGGGCCGCGGATAATTCCCGCCAGCAGCGCGGCCTCCGGCAGAGTCAGTGACGAAATATTCTTGTTGAAGTAGGCGTTGGCCGCCTCGCCAAAACCGTAAATCGAGAAGCTGCCGCTTTGACCCAGGTAAATTTCATTGGAGTAGAGTTCAAAAATGCGTTCCTTGCTGAGCCGGTGCTCCAGCAAGATTGCGACGAATGCTTCCTCGATTTTCCTACGCAGTACCCGCCGCGGACTGAGGAAGAAATTCCGCGCCAGTTGCATGGTGAGCGTACTGGCGCCCTCCGCCCAACGGCCCGCGCGCAAGTCGGCAAAACCAGCCCCAATG
>JAJXZM010000541.1 GCA_021780055.1 Acidobacteriota bacterium | reverse complement strand
CGCAAATTGAACCTGCTGGGCGAACAGATGGGCGACCTGGAAGAAATACTGCGCAATACATTGGGAAAAAACGCCGATAACTCCGGGCATCCTTAGACCAGATGAAGAAACGTCCTGGGACGATTCGAAGCAACTGATTGGCGCCCTCCAAGGCCGCCAATTGCATGCCCGATGCAACCGGACAGCAAACACTAGCCCACTCAAATCAGCCCGTTGCCCGGCGACAGCGGAACAAGTCGATTCAGGCCCTCAGCCTGGGCTCTGGCGGCAGAGGCTTCCACTGCTGCATCAATATTGCGGGCGATGCAGGTTACGTCCCGCTTGCGCATGTTGGCAATGCCTGTTCTCCTCTCCAACTTCGTTGATAGTGAACAAAATCACCTAAAGGCTCATTTTGTTGCAGCCGCGGACGGGATAACATCCACACGCCCCGTCCGATTTGGTACGACCGGCAAGACCGGCCGCGCTGCAATACCAGAATTAACACAAGGCGCCGCACTGATTCCTGATCGAGTCCACTGTTGGGCCTGCGCTCGCTGCCCTGTCCCGCACGCAATAAGAAACAGGCCCGCTAAGAGCCAGGCGATTGTTCTTTTCATTCCAAGCTTTATTGAAGGGTGCCGCTTCGAACGCTTTCGCGAAAGATAGCATCGGCCGACGGAAGCCGCATCCTATTGAAACCACCGGGTCGGGCCATAGCCTGAATGTCAGTGATGCACGGTTCCGGATTTCTTTGCGAACCATCAACGCAGACGACCACCTCACATTCAAGGAGCGCTTGGCGATAAGGCCAAACACCGAGCCAGAGTGGTGTCCATTTCCGTCTACGATCATTTCACTTCAAAGAATGGCCACAATGTCGATATACAGTCCACATGGACTAGCTTCCCTATAAGTTCATGCAATTGCCGCGCAGAAGTCTTCAAAATATCCCCATTTCGCTGACTCAATCAGGTAAATACCTGATTGAATCACCAGGCTGACGGGTCGATAATCAAGTGCGAAGTAACATAGTGGAGTGACGCCTGTGGACCGAACCGGAACTCTGTCGTTTTAGGGAGACAGGGCACGGCAGGAAATGGTGCCATCGTCTCCTTGAACTCAAGCAGTTAATTGGAGGCTACGATGGGCACTGTTGAGGCAGCAAACGTCAGCCGTTTCATCTCCACAGCGGACCTGCTTGAAGCCGCCAAGGCCGGCGACCCCGACGCTTTCCAGGCCCTGACAGAGCGTGCCGCTCCCGTGATTTACAGGCGCGCCCTTGAAATCACCTCCAATCATCACGACGCGGAAGATGTTCTGCAGGAGACCCTGCTGAAAGGGTTCACTCATATCTCGCAATTCCGCGGCGACTCTCAAATTTCTACATGGCTGGTGCGCATTGGCATGAATGAAGCAATTATGACGCTGCGCAGACGGCGCCACGATGTACCTCTGGAACCGGAAGCGGTCGAAAATGGGAAGATTACCGAATCTTCTCTGGTATTGCAGAGCGAAAAACCCCGCACCGACTCCCGGATCGTTCGCACCGAAATAGGAGGTTTGCTATCCAAGGCATTGCGTCGGCTGCCGGCGCGGGCTCGACAAATCCTGCACTTGAGATACCTCGAAGGCTATTCCATCGAAGAAACTGCAACACGGCTGAACTTGAGCCGCGGGTCAGTAAAGGCCTACGCATGCCGGTCGCGCGCCAGGTTGCGCAAGGAACTGCGCCGCCTACTGATGCCCCGGCGGCGCCCCGAACCGGTCCGTCCTCGCTAACATTTCCAGCTCATTCCGCAGAGGCGTAATTCGTCTCTGCACGCCAGGATAGAAATCACATTACAACCCGACTTTTGAAATGAACGTTCCCAAAAGCAGCACTTTTCACTTTTTTCTTCTTGCAATCGTCCGCTGCGAACTGATTTGCACATTTTTGGCAATCCGATGCAGATTCTGTACATCCTTCTGCGGCTTCTATGAGTCTAAAAAGACGTTGGAAGAGATTATTGATAGTGAATGACGGGTCCTCAGTCAAGGGGCAGCGATTGGCCGAAGGCGGGTCTAATGCAAGTCAAGAATCCTCTCACACTCATCACTCATCACGAACGAATGACGGAACGAGGGCGGTTCGGCCCGAACAGAAGTGACGGCGCAAGTAAGCGTCAGTCCTCTTCATAGTGTTCACCTGCGGCTGCGAATAAATACTCATGTTCTCCTGGTTGACCTTGCGGAGTATCAGAAATCTATCAACACCGCTCGGCAGCGGGCGCGCGTTTCTTAGAGAGCAAAAATGCCGAGATCAACAACAACCAGAAAGGGGCAGGAAATGCTGGCGATTAGAACACAGGAAAACTTAATCAAACCTCCCTTCCGCCGGATCCGAATTCTCCTGGTCGATGAGGACATTCGAGACCGGGACCACTATCGTCGGATGCTCCACGACATCGGTTTTGACGTAACAGCTTGTGCGGATTTCATAGAGGCCGCGCGTCTCCTGGAAGGCATAAACTTTGAATGCGTTGTTGTCAGCCAGGGCGGGCCGAACTTCAACGGTAAGGTGGTGCTGGAGCGTTCCGTCGCCAGGAACCGCTACCGTCCAGTCATCGTAATGTCCCGATACCATGATGTGGGTTGCTACCTGGAAGCAATGCAACTGGGCGCCGTCGATTACCTGGAGAAACCACTCTCGGTGGTCGATATCGTGCGTGCAGTGACCACGCATCTTCAGCCCAGCCATGCCGCAGCCTGAAACAGTATCTCGCGTGGGGCACCGGCTTTTTCCTGAACAGCGACTTTGATGGGATGTCTGTGCGCCAGCGCGCCGGGCTTCAGCGAACCCGGCGCGTCCGCGCTATCCCAGACATTACTTGCGAAGCGTTGCGACGGGTCCGCTGGGTGTGTCGCTCACCCGCAGCGTCACCGAACTGACCGTCTTTCCACTAGCCTCAGCCTTGAAACTAATCTCCTGCCACACCGGCCTTGTGCCATCTGGAGCCGTGAAGATGGCCCGGACGGGATAGCTGTTGTGCGCAGCAACCGGATAGATAGCCGATCCCGACTCCTCTTTCCATCCCGTCGGGATAGTCGCCGTCAGGCTCACCTTTGCCGTGGAATCTGTGTCATTGCGAATGATCAGCGGGACGCTGACTTCCATCCCCGGACCCACGCCCGCTTCCGGAGGATAGAGGGATGCCAGATGTTCAAGCCCGTGAGCTTTCCAGAAGCGCTGATAGAAGAGGTATGGCCCACCGAGTTCAACCGACACGCCCTCGTGCGGTTGCGGCTGGTATCCGGGCGTAGCGTGAAACGGAATTGGCCCCGGCGTAATGCCTTCGAAAACATCTCCCGTCCGCGAACCACCCACCAACGATTTGCCCAGAATAAACTGGACTGGATGCTTGAAGTGCTCCACCATGCTCTTGTAAACCGCTTCCCTGCCCTCTGGGCCCGCGTTTTCCTGCGTCT
>JAJXZM010000452.1 GCA_021780055.1 Acidobacteriota bacterium | reverse complement strand
CAATCACGTAAGCCTGGAAAAACACCATGGCCGGAGCCGAAATGAAGGCGATCACATAAAGGATTGCCGCCAGCACCCCCGCCCCAAGAATCACTGCGGCCGCGACCGCAGGAAAGCTCCACAGAAGCCCCTCAGCCTTGGCAAACAAGTAGAGAGCGACCCCGGCAAGCGATAACGGGATAAAGAGCAGGAAGACTGCAACCACGGTAACAATCCCAAAAAGGATGGCGCTGCCTAATATGAGTACAATTTTCATCAGAACATATCCGGCGTAGGCTTTCTTTTCAGTGGCCAGCATGGGGATCACCCGATGCCAACCTTCAACAACTCCCACATTTTCGAGCGCCATCACCGGCACCACAAAATCCCTGGCAAAAACCGCAATCAGCGCCGCCACGATGACGAAGGCGAGCAGCACCAGGACAGCGACGATGCCGCCCAGGATCAGAAACACCATGTGCTGGCGTGGGTTCTTAAGAGCACCGGTGGCGAAAACTGCCATGAAGCCGACTCCGCCCAGTACCCCGAGGGACAGCATCACCCCCAGCCCAAAACAAATGCGCCAGAGGAAGAAGCTCATTCCCGCCGAGCGCCATCTGCTCCATTGCTCCTTGATGACGCAACGGTCCGTCAAAACGGAGTCAAAAAGGACAAAGCGGAAAACGCTTGAAATATAGATCCACAAAAAGACGAGCACGAACACAAGCGGCACGAGAAGGACGAGCAATGGAAGGTAGTGTTTCAGCACCTCGATGGGAGGCATCGCCATGCCGGTCTGGAGCGCCAGGACTCTCCTCGAAGACGGCAGATTGAAGTGCGCTCCGCCCCATCCGCTGCCGCCGTAAATCTCGCCGGTGGCCAACGCAACCAGAGCCATTCGCAGCCAGAAGCCGATCCGAAAGGGCTTGAAAAGTTCCCGCTTGGTCCGGTCAAATGCGGGCGAAATTGCCTCGATCGCAGAGAGTGGTGCTGGCATGCCAACCTTCCTCGATGGGTCCAATCCCGCAACTGCCGCTCGTTCCAATAGGGCGGGGTCCCGTGTGTGATGAGGTTCATGCAAGTCCCGGCTGGTAAATACAACCGGCAGCAGTACGTTAGGACGCGATTAGAAGAAAGTCAAGCGGAAGGTGGCAATGCGAATAGCCGTGGCCGCTCATCGCCGGAAAACGGTCCGCCCCCCGACGATCGTTGCAGTAACGGCACCCCGGAACTTCCAGCCGTCGAACGGCGAATTGTGGCTCTTGGAATAGCCTTCGGCAGCGTGATAAGTCCACTCGATGTCCGGATCAAGCAGGGTCAGGTCCGCAACGCCTCCCACCTGGATGCGCCCAAGCGGCTTGTTGATGATGCGCGCGGGCTTCGAAGTCATCAGGGCAATCAACTGGCTGAGCGTGATTTTTCCTGAGTGGACCAATTGTTTGAGGCCAAGCCCCAGGGAAGTTTCAAGGCCGGTCACTCCAAAGGGCGCTTGTGAAATGGGCCGCGATTTCAGTTCCGCCGCGTGAGGCGCGTGGTCCGTGGCAATGGCATCCACAACGCCATCTTGAATACCCGCCACCAGGGCCTCGACGTCGGCAGTCTTGCGAAGCGGAGGATTCATCTTGGCATGGGTGCCGTAACGCCGGACGGCCTCATCGGTCAGGGTAAAGTGGTGCGGCGTAACCTCGCACGTCACCTGCAACCCCCGGCCTTTCGCTTCACGCACCATCTGGACACCGCCCGCGGTTGAAAGGTGCGCCACGTGCAGTTGCCCGCCCGTGGCTTCGGCAATCCTGATGTCCCGCGCAATGCAGTCGTCTTCAGCACGGTTCGGGATGCCGCGAAGGCCCAGAGCTTTCGAGTATACGCCTTCGTTTATGATCCCGCCTGCGCTTAGTTCCGGCACTTCGCAGTGGTCGATAACCGGCGCCCCAAGGGCTTTCGCCTTTTCGAGGGCTTCTTTCATCAGGGCGTCTGTCTTTACGGGCTTGCCGTCGTCCGAAAATCCCACGGCGCCCGCAGCCACGAGGGCCGCGAAGTCCGTCAGCGTTTCTCCCTGGCTCCCCATCGTAACGGCGGCAATGGGAAAAACACGGGCCAGCTTCAATTCTTCCGCGCGGCGGACAAGCCAACTGGTCAGTTCAGGATTGTCATTCACAGGTCGCGTGTTGGGCATAGGGCACACGGAGGTGAACCCTCCTGCCACGGCGGCTCGAAGCCCGGTCTCCAAGGTTTCTGAAATCTCCGCTCCCGGCTCACGCAAATGGACGTGAATGTCCACAAAGCCCGGCGCAACAATCTGCCCTTCAGCATCGAGGGTTTCATAGGCATGGCCGGAAAGCTTCGGCGCGATTTCGCGAATTTCGCCGTCCTCGATCAGCAGGTCTAGTTGGCCGTCCAGTTCGTCTGCGGGCGAAATTACACGTCCATTTCGAATCAGCAATCGTGCCACTCAAATCACCTCGGAGAATCAGGTTCGGCGAGGAAAGTATAACATTGGCAGGACGCAGGAAGGCAGTTCCGCGCAACATTCAGGCAGGGCCAAACGGCAGGCCGGGAGAAAGCATGTCCTTCACGGGCTGGTAGGTTCGGCGGTGTTCAGGGCAGGGACCATAGCGGGCCAGGGCTCCAAGGTGGCCTTGCGTACCATAGCCCTTGTTCTGCGCCAGGCCATATTGCGGGTATTGCCGGTCAAGCTGGTCCAGATGTTCATCCCGGGCAACTTTGGCCAGGATCGAGGCAGCCGCAATCGAAACCGAGCGCGCATCACCATGGATCAGCGGCCAGTAAGGAAGGGAGAAGCCCGGCTTGCGGCCGTTCTGCAACGGCATCGCGTCCGCCAGCACAAACTCCGGCAAGGGATCGAGGGCCAGCACCGCATGAATCATTGCCTGCCGCGTGGCCTCATAGACATTCAGGTGGTCAACTTCTTTTCCGGGAACGGCGATCACCTGATACGCAAGGGCCTTATCCCGTATTTCAGCGGAGAAACAGGTGCGCGCCTGCGGGGAGAGTTTCTTGGAATCGTTCAGGCCGTGAATGGGCCGTGCGGCATCAAGGATCACGGCCGCTACATAAAGAGGGCCGAGCAGCGACCCGCGCCCGGCCTCATCAGTACCTGCTACGAGTTTTAACCCCCGGCGAAAGAGGCAAGACTCCAGCCGCGAGGAGCATTCCAGGTCTCTCGGTGTGCGCAGTCGCGGCATGAGAAAGCAACCAGGGGTTCCGCTCAAAATAGCGGCCGGAAAGGCCGCCGATTGCCACTAACCGGGTGGATCCGCCGACTAAGTTTCCCGCTCCGAACGGGCCTCGCGAATGCGCGCAGCCTTGCCGCGGCGTGAACGCAGATAGCCCAGCTTGGCGCGGCGAACACGGCCCGCCCGGACCCGCTCGATCTTGTCAATGACGGGCGAGTGCAGGGGGAAAATCCGCTCGACACCGTGGCCGAAAGAAATCTTGCGAACGGTG
>JAJXZM010000565.1:1996-3450 GCA_021780055.1 Acidobacteriota bacterium | reverse complement strand
CATACTGTTGTCGGTGTAGTAGGGGCCAGGATGGCAGGTGACGCACCGAGCTTTTCCGTTAAAAAGCTTTTCGCCGCGCAGCTCACTTGGACTAGCCTTGGTACGGTCGAGTTCGCCGTAGATATTGAGCTTGGGCGCCGGAGGAAAATCCAGGATCGCCAGAAATTCCGCCATGAAATGCACCTGGGAACCTCTTTCAAGAATGTTAACGCCTTTCTTGGCGGCCATACATTGGTCGCCATCGAAGTAAGCAGCACGCTGCTCGAACTGCGTAAAATCTTCCACTGTCTTCAAAGCACGCTGCGAACCGAACAGTCGCTGGATATTCACTCCCCGCAAGGTGGGCGTTTCGATACGGTGCCTGAACTCCTGCGGGCGAATATCGCCGACAAGATGGTTAGCCCCGTTGGTGTGGCCGTTGGCATGACAGTCAAAACAAGTTACGCCCAAGCTGGGCCTGTCAGTCCGGCGATCTTCAGTCGCGTTAAACTGCTGTTGCGGAAATTGAGTCACGAGAAGGCGCAAACCCTCAAGCTGCTTGGGGTTCAGGATGCCGTTGAAAATTTCATAGTAGTTGTCAATAGTTATCAGACGCCCTTTGGCCACATCCCCCAGGTCGGGCCGGGTGGTCAGATAAATTCCAGGTGCCGGGTCCGGAAGGATGTGTTCGGGCAGGTCGAAATCCAGATCAAAGCGCACCAGCCGTGGCAGCAATTTCGTAATCATCTCCGGGAAGAGCATGCCCCCCTCGGCGTGATCTGCAAACGGGAGGGGTTTGTATGGGAAAATCCCCCTCGCTCTGATCTGCTCAGGCGTCATTTTACCAAGCTGCTCCCACGTTACGTTCTGGAGTTTGGCTGTCGGCCCCACGGGAATGGGTTTTCCGCCTGACATAACGGACCCGGCAGTACTCTT
This sequence comes from Acidobacteriota bacterium, assembly GCA_021780055.1. The sequence continues at coordinate 2,535 of JAJXZM010000565.1, read as the reverse complement.
CCTGGATAGATCGTAGCGGGAGTTCAGTAATTCCATATGCTCTTTGGCCCGTTCGACTTTCACGGCCATACGATCGGCTTTGATTTGGTCGAAAGTGACATCCTGGTTTATCGGTCCATAGCTGGAGACAACCTTCTCCTGCTGCGCAGAGACAACTGCGACGGTGGCTCCCACAAGCAACAGAATGCAGATTGAGACTAACCCAAAACGGTATTTCTTTTGTCGGTTCATTTAACAGTCCTCCTTTTTTTAGATGGATATTCTTTGCTGACGCCATATTTTCAGATGTTTTCCATGTGTCCAGCCGATCTTATTTCGGAAAATCCGCCCCGCGAGAAATCGTTTCCCATGCGGAAAACTCCTTTCGCAGCTCTTCAAGCTTTGCCATGGCGCCTTCGTAAGCATTGTTGCCAAGAAGAAGACGATGGGGCGGATTCGGGGACTCGATCGCTTTTACGATGGCCTGTGCAGCGCGAATCGGGTCACCGGACTGTTTGCCGGACTCGGCCCGCACCTGAGCGAGCCAAGTGCCTGCCGTT
>JAJXZM010000565.1:0-1986 GCA_021780055.1 Acidobacteriota bacterium | reverse complement strand
TGCGGCGTAATCGTTAATTCGCCGTTTGCTTTCATTGGCCGAACGCCCGGCCCAATCGGTGCGGAATCCGCTGGGTTCGACAAGCATCACCTTGATGCCCAGAGGTTCCACCTCCTGCCAGAGCGCTTCGGACAAACCTTCGACTGCAAATTTCGTCGCGTTGTAGTAGCCGACCGCCGGAAACGAACGAAGTCCGCCGATGGAAGAGAAATTGACGATGAATCCCTTGTGGCGTTTTCGCATTCCCGGCAGTACTGCACGAATCATCCGGCTCAGACCGAACACGTTGATCTCGAACATTCTGCGTATCTGATCTTCCTCACTCTCTTCAACGGCCCCGAAATAGCCGATGCCCGCATTGTTCACGAGTACGTCGATGCGATTGAATTTATCCTCGGCCGCTTTGATGGCCGCGTTGATCTGGCCCAGGTCCGTGACATCGAGTTCGAGAACCAGGGATTCTCCCTTGGTTGCAATCTCCCGTACATCATCGGGATTGCGCGCTGTCACAACCGTGCGGTAACCACGCTCAAGCACATGCGTGGCAAGCTCGCGGCCGAAGCCCGTCGAGCAGCCTGTAATCATCCAGACGGGTTTTTCGCTGATTGTTGATTTGCTGTTTGTGGTCGCCATTTCATGTCTCCCTTCATGTAAGTTAAACAAGCCTTGCAGGCATACGGATTCGAAAATTCTCGGCCAGCGCCGTGGAATTGCGTAGCCATTCCCGCGCATTTTCATCTCCCGAGTCGGCCTTCTCCTTAAAATCGGGGCAACAGGTGTGAAGAATTTTGTAGCAGATGTTCTGGGTTTTCCAGAGGTTCACCTCGAACGGCAATACCCGTACCAGTTTTGCGGCCTTATTCAGCTTCTCCATGAGAGAAACGTCGTCAGGTTGTCCGAGAAGTTCTTCTGCCAAACGCTCGATGTTGGCTGCCAGTAGCAAACCCAGGCCTGCCGCATCCAGCGTTGCGCCGGCCAGACGCACTTCTTCCAGAAGCGGTTTTACGACTTCGGGATCCAGCCCCTCCCCTTGAAACACCCTGCGGAGCTTGTCATTCAGGTACAGGTCCGCTGCAACAGACAGTACTTTCGGCAGTGGCGTGCCGGAGCCTTTCAAAAAGCGGATCAAGGGAGCATGGTGCTTGTAAATTGAACTATATGCGGCTTCAGCCTCTCGCAGCGTCGGCTCTATGATCATATTCAGGACTTTTCGCCGCGCATCGGCAAAGAGCGAGGATAACGAGTACGTGGAGGTTCCGAAGTACTTACCCAGCAAAAGTATGGTCATGGGAAAGTCCGCGCCGGCAAAAGCATCTGAAATCTCCTTGACAAAGGCTTCATATTTCCGCGCGCCTTGATATTCACCGGTGCCGCAGGCGATACTGTGATCCCCCATGTGCAGGACGCCAAAACACAGGCTTGTGGATATCCGCGTCACCTGTGAAGTGATCTTTGCCCGCCCGATGACGAGTTTGGTGCCGCCTGCCTGAAAACTCCGGTAGTCCTCCATGTCGGCGGAATAGGCATAGATCGATTTTCGTTCACTGTCATCCTGAAACAGTGAGCTGATGGCATAATGCGCGCCCACGGCGGTTAATCCGATCATGGCGGGTCTGACAAATTCTTCATAAATCTCACGGCCGTTACCGTGTTCAGGAAGGTTGCTTTTGGCAAGTTCAAGATGTTCGAGAAAGCCAGGTTCAAAAGCCTCGGTAAAAAGCTGATCGGCCAACTGAAGCACTCGGCCGGCATACTGGATAACCTGCACCGTTTCAATCCCGGAAAGTTCGTCAAAAAACCAGCCGCAGCTTGTGTACATGAGCATGGCGTGACGCTGAAGCTCCATGAGCTTCAGAACAGTGTTCTCATCCTCATAACCTAATGGGTGGTTCGCATGACGGCTCAAAAACGCGGTGATACGTTCGGAGGATCGATCCACGATGATGTCAATGTAGTCGTCACGGGCCATCCACGGATCAGTCAAAA
>JAJXZM010000484.1 GCA_021780055.1 Acidobacteriota bacterium | reverse complement strand
TGCAGGGCCGCACACCTCTGCTCCCCGGCAGATCGGCTGAAGGGGGAAACGGATTTCGCGACCCATGCCCTGAAGCGCTGCGCCCCGCCAAAATCAATTCCTCCTTTGAAACCACGTTATAACGGTGTAATCCTGAAATCAAGTTATGCGCGCCCCCGGGAGCTGTCGGCCGGAATGCGCCCACGTCGCACGGCACCCCAACAACTTTGCTTTCACTCCTGGCCGCAATGTGATAAAAATTGCAGCGCAATATAGCACCCGCTTGATGCCGTCGCGTGGCAAAACAGACCTGCCGCTGCACTTTCACGCGGCGAGAAACAATGGACGATATGGATTTTCATGGCGGGCAGCTTGCAGCATGGCATTTCACGTGGCCACGCAAACTTGCCCTCACGCATCCCCGGGAAATGGAGGAATAGAATCATCATGGCACAGGAATTTGATCGACGTGAATTTATGAAAAAAGCCGCTATCGGAACCGCCGGCGCGGGGCTCGTGTTCCCTGCCCTCGGGCGAGCGGCGCAGTCGGCCCCCAGTAACAAAGTTATTGTTGGAGTCATCGGCACGGGCCGCCAGGGACGCGGCGACCTCAGAGCATTTCGCGAGCAGCCGGACGTTGAAATCGCCGCTGTCTGCGACGTTTATCAGCCCAACCTCGACCTGGGCCTGAGAGATTCCGGAGGTAAGGCGCAAACCTACACCGACTTCCGCCAGGTGCTCGACCGCAAAGACATCGACGCCGTCATCGTCGGCACACCCGACCACTGGCATCCGCTGGTGATGGTGGAAGCCTGCAAGGCCGGCAAAGACGTTTATGTCGAGAAACCCGTCTGCCACACGATCGACGAGGGCATCCTGATGGTGGAGGCGGCGCGCAAGTACAACCGCGTGGTGCAGGTGGGAACGCAGCAGCGCTCCGGCATCCACTTCCAGAAGGCCGTCAAGCTGGTGCAGGACGGCTTCATCGGCAAAGTCAGCTTTGTCCGTACCTGGAACTACGCTAATGAATATCCGCAGGGCATCGGGAATCCACCGGATTCCGATTCGCCAGCCGACCTCGACTGGAACACCTGGCTTGGCCCGGCGCCCAAGGCCCCCTTCAACTGGAACCGCTTCGGCCCAGATCCCAAACTTCCCCCACGCTGGTCAACCTTCCGTTATTTCTGGGACTACGCCGGAGGATTCATGACCGACTGGGGCGTGCACCTCATCGACATCGTACAATGGGCCATGCAGGTGGAAGGCCCTTCGGTGATCTCGAGCATGGGTGGGAAATACTACATCAAGGACAACGCCGAGACACCCGACACGCTCCAGGTCACCTATGAATACCGCAATCCTGACTTTGTTTGCGTCTACGAAAACCGCTGGGACAATGCCAATTCCATGTACGACAAGGGGTACGGCATCGAGTTCCACGGCACCGATGGTACGCTGTTTGTTGACCGCAGCGGCTTTGAAGTCATTCCCGAAAAGCGGAGCGTGCCTTCGCGGCGCGAACTCGGGAAGACTCAGGAAGTGCCAAGAACCGCTTCCGTGCAGATGGAGTCCGCTAACAATTCGCATGCCGACCACGTGCGCAATTTCCTAGATTGCATGAAGTCGCGCAAACGGCCGATTTCCGACATTGAAATCGGGCACCGCTCCACCAGCGCCTGTCTGCTGGGCAATGTTGCATTTCGCAGCAAGGAACGGATTGAGTGGGACGTGAAAAACCAGAAGCTCATCTCCGGCGGCAGCAAGGCCGAGCAATACGTCACGCGGAATTACCGCTCGCCGTGGAAACTCGCGGTGTGACGGGCCGAACTCTTCAGAGCCTCCGTGTCCTCTAGACTCAGGCTTTTACGTCACTGAGGACATGGAGCAAAGTATTGCAAAAGGATTGCTGGCGGGGCCGCCAGAGTTCTCTCTGTAATGCCTTTTCCAGCGAAACAAGAAGGCTACTTCAGGTAGCAGGCTCCGTAATATCGGCCGTCTTCAGCCAGTCTTGTCCATACGACTCTGGCCGGTGTCTCCACCGGGGCCTGGTTGTCGGCAAAGGGCAGCGTAATGTAAATTTCGTCGCCCACGTTGAAGATTTTTGTGGTCACAAAACAAAGCCCGCCTTTGGAGACATTGCGGGTCTCTGCAATATCCACGACCCCCCAGTTGTTGCGGACGCGCAGCCGCATCACGAGGGTCAGACGCCGGGACCTGCGACGCTCGGTGGAAGGCGGCGCCGCCCGGTGGCTCGCCCGGATCATTTCGGAAGTCACCGGCTGCTCGCTGGGTTTCCAGCGGGTGGTTTCCTTGCAGCGGTCGCAATGGCGCGAGATCAGTCCGGTTGCCAGCAGCACGTCATATTCGATAGAGGAAAGCGAACTCTGGGTGGCGCTCTTGCAGGCGCCGCATTCAATCAGCACCTTCGGCTGCACACCTTCCGCCGGCGGCGTATAGTCGATCCCCCAGATGCCGCTCTCGGGGCTCAGCGCCTCCACGCCCCATTCGCGCCTGTCGCCGATCACCTGCTGGAACGCGCCGACAACTCGGAACTCTTCCTCGATGTTGTTCACCAGGTTCTTAATGAGAATAATGTCATCAGGAAGGAGAGGATGAGTCAGGCTGATGCGGGCGCCGCCCGTGGTGAAGCTGACCGTCACGGTCTCTTCACTGAAAGATACACCCGACACGTCGTTCCCGATAACCCGTATGCGAACGGGCGCCAGCACCCGTTCTGTCCGTCGTTTCTGATCTTCCGGCATGGGCCAGTTCCCGCAACCTCCGCTCCCGTTTTCATGCGACCCGAAAAATTCGAGGCCATTCCCCCACGCATATGGAAATCGGTTGATTGGCGGAAAAAGATTAGCCCGGGAGGGCAGGAGCAGAGTTCGGAAGGCTCCGGCCTGCATCGGCAGGAAACAGTTAAGAGAATGGTTTTGCCGCAGCGGCGGTCAGGGTGCGGACATGGCGTTGAGCCGGGCAATCCCGCTGGCTTCGTCTTCAGCAACCTCAAAATATTCGGAAAGCTTGACCTCGTCCAGCACGCGCCGGACCCGCTCGCAAAGCGATGCGAGCACCAGCCGCGTGCCAGCCTGCTGCGCCGCGGCGCGGCATCCGGCCAGGAACCCCAGGCCCGTCGAATCAATGTAGGGCACGCCGGAAAAATCGAGGAGCAGCTTGCGGTTTCCCGTTTCGATCAACTCCTTGACCCTCTGGCGGCACAAAGGTCCGTCCTTGCCTGCCAGGAACCTGCCCTGCAGCCTCAAAATCGTCACGTCGTTGCGCGTATCGATCGTTATATCCATGATGTAAGTTCCCGCAAACCCGTCTGAATGTATGCTATGGAACTTAAGAAGGGGTGTCAAGTGACCCCTATGACCCGCACGCTCTCGGCCCAAACGGGGCAGCGGGCTTTGCATATCCGCGCAGCATCAACCCCTGACAGCCTCGCCGTGCCCGCTGTGCCCTCAAATATCCCA
>JAJXZM010000216.1 GCA_021780055.1 Acidobacteriota bacterium | reverse complement strand
TTCAATCGGTGATGACTTTACGGCTTCGCTGCAGGATCTCCAATCCGAGATCAGCGACCGTCCGCTCAATATTTCGGCTAATGTGTTGCTTCGCCCGGTGGTGCAGGACGCGCTGCTTCCGACCATTGCTTACGTTGCCGGCCCTTCCGAACTTGCCTATCTTGCCCAGGCGCAGGTCCTCGATCAGGCTTTTGGCCGACCCATGCCAGCTGTCTGCCCTCGAAGCGGCTTCACCCTTGTCGACCGCCGTGTTGAACGTTGGATGGAGAAATATCAACTTGGCATTGAAGACATCTGGCAAGGAAACGAGCACCTGAGCCAGCGGATCGCTGCCACCGCCTTTGCAGCAGGCTGGTCCGAGCGTTTTGACCAGACGGAAAGGGACCTGGCGAGCCTGTTGGGCAGATTGAAAAAAGACATTGAAGTTTTGGACCCAACGCTACTTGATGCTCTGAATCATTCGGAGGAAAAGATCCGTTTTCAGATTGAGAAATTGAGAGGCAAGATGACCCGCTCCGCGCTCAGCCGGTCTGAGGTTTTGGCGCGTCACGAGCAAGCCTTGCTGCGTGCTGTCATGCCCGAAAAAGACCTCCAGGAGCGTATGGTGAGCGGCGTTTACTTTCTTGGCCGCGCGGGCTATGGGCTGCTCGATCGCCTCCTGGAGCAAATTCCCGATTCCTCTTCCAGCCACTGCATCATGAGTTTCTGACAATCCAAGCAGACTTCTAATTCCCTGCGTACGTTATCTCAACAATCACAAAGTACTTGAAATCCCTTTGTTATAATGAATTAGCCATTTTCGTGGTTTTCAGGAATAGCAAGAAAAGGTACAGAGGAGAGGACGATGTCTGAAGAGGCCGTGAAGGCACCAGTTCCGGACAAGCCGAAAAATCAGCGCCACACGCTCCACATTGAGACCAACTCGCGAATCGAGTTCAAGGACGTTACCAGCCAAATCGAGCGATTGATTGAAAAGTCCGGGATCGAGAGCGGACAGTGCCATGTTTTTGTCCCGCATACCAGTGCGGCAATCCTCATTAACGAAAACTACGATCCGGGCCTTCGCCAGGACATTGCGGACTTTCTCAAACAACTGGCCCCTGCCAATGCGGACTATCAGCACAATGACGGCAACTGCGACTCTCATCTGAAAGCAGTACTCATCGGAGCCAGCAAAACCCTGTTGATTGAGAATCGCCGCCTGCTGCTGGGGCGCTGGCAAGGCGTTTACTTCTGCGAGTTTGACGGGCCGCGCCGCCGCGATCTGCACATCAAACTTGTCTCGGACTAACCATGGATTCACTGGGTCTTTACATCCAAGTTCCTTTCTGTGCTTCCAAGTGCAGCTTTTGCAATTTCAGTTCCCGTGTAACGGGCCGGGACATCTATGATCGCTATTGCCAGGCACTCGCCAGGGAACTTGAATGTCTGCCGGAGTTTTACCGGGCCAGCTCAATTGAAGACAATGTATTGAAAATTCCGGTTGACTCCGCTTACATCGGAGGTGGAACTCCGTCACTTCTGGGAAGCGCCCGCTTGGAGAGACTTGTAACAGCCATTCACCAGCGATTCCAGCTTGCCTCCGAAACAGAATTTACGATAGAAGTCACGCCGGGTTCGGCCGATGCGGAGTTTCTACAGCATATTCGGACGCTTGGAATCAATCGTCTGAGTATCGGCGCACAGTCTTTTGTCGATAACGAGTTGCGGACTGTGGGAAGGTTACACTCGGCTGAGGACACGCGAGCACTGGTTCAGACGGCCCGCGCGCAAGGTTTTGCCAACATCAGCCTGGACCTGATTGCCGGTCTGCCTCACCAGACTAAGGAGTCATGGCAATTGTCACTACAGTCCATGATTGCACTGCGGCCCGAACATGTTTCGGTATATCTTTTTGAAATCGACGAAAAGAGCCGCCTTGGCAGTGAGGTTTTGAAGCACGGAGTTCGCTATCATGCTGATGCGCTGCCCGATGAGGACTTCGTGGCTGACGCGTACGACCAGGCACGCATATCACTCCGCGAAGCAGGTTATCTCCAATATGAGATATCGAATTATGCTTTGCCGGGATACGAGTCGCGCCATAACCGGAAATACTGGCAGTTGCAACGCTACGTGGGTCTGGGGGCGGGCGCGCACTCGTGCGACGGGCGGTCGCGCTGGGAGAATGCAACGTCGGTTGAAGAATACGAGAACCTTTTGGAGCGCGGCCAGTCGCCCATATGCGAACGGCACAATCTGACCACTGAGGCCCAGGTTGAGGAGTTCTTCTTCCTAGGATTACGTCAGACGTCAGGGGTCAATCTTGCTGAGGCCGTAGACCGCTGGGGCGGAGGACACGTTGCGAGGTTGACCTCAAGGCTCGACTCGCTTGAGCACGACGGCTGGCTTGAGCGTCGCGATGGCCGAATTTGCCTTGCGGACAGGGCGTTGCTGATTTCAAACGAAATATTCCAGGAATTTGTTTCTGCATGAAGTCCAAATAAAAAGTGGAGTGAGATTATCACCATGGCCCAATCAGTGGTTGATCTGCGAAGTGACACTGTGACTCGCCCAACTCCTGCCATGCGCCGCGCAATGGCTGACGCAGAAGTGGGCGATGATGTCTATCGCGAAGACCCGACAGTAAATCGGCTTGAGGAGCGCGCGGCGGAAATCTTCGGTCGGGAAGCCGCATTGTTCGTTCCTTCCGGCACGATGGGAAATCAAGCGGCGGTCAAAGTCCACACTCGACCCGGGCAGGAAGTCGTCTGCGAAGCGCGCGCCCACATTTTCAATTACGAAATGGGCATGATGGGGGCGTTTTCAGGCGTGATTCCAAGGACGGTCCTTGCCGAGGACGGCATCATGAACTGGGAGCAGGTCGAGGTTGCCATCCGCTCCCGCAGCGACCACCACTCCGTCACCGGTTTGATAGAACTGGAGAATTCCGCGAACCTGGCCGGCGGCTCGGTCTATCCCATTGAGGTCTCTGACGAAATCTGCGACAGTGCGCATCAGATGGGGCTTCCGGTTCATCTGGATGGCGCCCGAATCTTTAATGCCGCCGTAGCGCTGGGGGTGAGCGTGCTTGACCTGGCCCTTAAATTCGACTCCATCATGTTCTGCCTCTCCAAAGGCTTAGGAGCACCGGTCGGTTCGATGCTGGTTGGCAGCAAGGCCTTCATCGAGGAAGCACGGCTGGTGCGCAAGATGCTGGGTGGCGGAATGCGCCAGGCAGGAATTCTTGCGGCCGCTGGACTTGTGGCGCTGGAAGAAACCCCGGGAAAGCTGCACATCGATCATGAAAACGCAAAATTTCTTGCAGAAGGGCTTGCAGAAATTCCCGGTGTCAAAATTGATCCAGCGAAAATCAAAACCAATATTTTGTTTTTCGACATTCCAGCCGGCGGCCTCAGCGCCCCGGAGGTTTCAACGCGCCTTGCCGCGCAGGGGGTGCTGGCCAACCCTACAAGCCAGAAATCC
>JAJXZM010000298.1 GCA_021780055.1 Acidobacteriota bacterium | reverse complement strand
CGTGCCCGGCGGACTTGCCGGCGCCATCCTGGTGGGCGTTTGCCCAAGCTTCCTGCTGACCCTTTCACTCATTCGCAGCCAGCATGAGACTATCTTTGGCATGAACGGATTGCATTTCGGCTTGCTGGCTATCGTGGCGGGTTTTGTGGCCTACTATGCCGCTGCACCGCTGCGACGGCAGCGCCCGGCACAGGCTGCACAGCCGGACTGAATTGACGCAGGACATACCACGGCCAATCAAAGCATGGATTGCCCGTGGGTGCTCGCCCTGATTTCAGAGAAACACTTCGCGAAGTTTGCCCCACCCCGAAGGGAAGGATCCGGCCCGTTGACCGGGGCCGGAATGGCTGGCGCGGAGCCCGGATTGATAGCCGGTATCAGTTTCACAGCACCTTTTAGAGTTTCTTTCCGTTCGCGGTTTCGAGATGGGTTTCGGGGACCGGCCGGCTCAGGTAAACGTTGAAGTCCTTCACCTGATCAAGTGCGAATGCGCCCGTGCCGGGCTGCGTTTTGACGTGAACGAAATCAGCGTTCTCCACGTCTTCCAAGACGAAAGCAGGGCGTGCGTCTTCTTTCATCGTTCGCACCTCTACGTCGCTCACCTGAAGGCCCTTGATGTGCCGGAAGTAAAACCCATACGCGGGCATAGGCCCGAACATGTTGGGTTCAGGATACGCATTCTCTTTTTCCTCGGGCTTGATGGCAGCATCTTCACTGGTGCCGCCGCCCTGGTTGTAGATGATGATGTCGCTGAGCCGGACGTCTTCAATAGGATGGCCGGGAATTCCGCTCAGGATTGAACAGAAACGGCCTCCGGTGTCGTGAGCCACCAGGTTGCTGATGCTGACGCGCCGCAACTGGCCGATTGCCCTGCCCTCCGGCCCTCGCATCCGGCTGCCCAGCCGCATAAAGATGGGCAGGTCCGGGATGTCGCGCATGGTGATGTTGCTGATGGCGATATCTTCCAGCAGCGCACCGTCCACCGTCTCCAGGGCCAGGCCGCGGCAATGCTCAAAGACACAATTGGAAATGGTGATGTTCTTGAAGCCACCGTTCGATTCTGTGCCGCACTTGATGCGGCCGGTGGGGAAAGGCCGCTCGCCCTCCGGCCAGCGCTTGAAGGTGCCATCGAGCACCGTCCCGAGTTGGTAACCGCCTGTGACAAGACAGTTGACGATAGTCAGCTTCTCCGTAGGGCGCGCGTAGCCGAGAGCGTAGGAACTTTTTGGGCAGATGCCGTCATCCCACGGCGAGTTCACCGTCAGGTTTGAAACGCGCACGTTGTGGCAGCAATCGATGTCAATGCCATCGCGGTCCGTATCCATCACAACATTGTCGATCGTGAAATTATCCACACCAGTTGCAAGAACGCAGAAGTGGCCGCCTTTAAGAATCGAGACATCGCGGATCGTCACGTTGTGGCAATTCTTCAAGCTGATGGTTTTGTCGCCCACACCGGGGTCCGACTCTCCGCGTCCGCGTGTGAGCCCCTTGCCCCAGATGAGCCCCGGGCCAAGAATCGAAACATCATGAATTCCCACACCCCACAACAAGGCGTTGTGCCAGTGCCGGTGGCCGAAATCTTCGTACTTGCCGGCCTCGGGATTTTCTTCGGCCGCATCGTAGTTGCCGCCCTGCCCGGTCTCACCGGCCAGGATGGTGGCGCCGCGGTCGAGATAGAGCGCAACGTTGCTCTCCAGATGAATCGAGTAGCAGAGATAAATGCCCGCCGGGAAAAACACTGTCCCGCCGCCGCTGGCGGCCGCGGCTTCAATTGCCTTGTTGATGGCCGGCGTGTCAACCGTCTTGCCGTCACCTGCGGCACCCATCGCACGCACGTTGAACACGACCGCACCATGCATAGGGTTCGGAATGCCGGGCATCGGCACACCTGCGGGAAGCCCCTGCCCTGCCGCACGGCTTACGCCCGGGAGCACAAGGTCCGCTGCCGCCAGTCCCGCTCCAAGTCCGAACATTTTATGGAGTGCCTGCCGCTTGCTGATATTGATGTTTGCAATGTGGTCCGTCATAACGAATCCTTTCTGCCTTAAGAATATGGAACACCCGCACCCGCCCTGGATATGATCGCGAGGACGCCATCATATCGGCCGCGGCAATGATATGCAACACCGTAAAGGGAAGAAAGACTTCAGAAAGATTCAATAAATGCCTTGATCGAGTGGTGGGTCCGTAGTATTCTCGTGCCAAGATTTGACTGTGTTCCACCTCGGTCGGACTCTATTCGATTGAAGTGAACCACAAGCTGTTGCAGCGATTGCATCTGCGACAATGTTCGAAAGCGGCCACCCGCTGGTGGACTGGCTGATCACGTCGGTCCTCCACCGTGCGCGATTAAACCTTCAACGGCACCCGGGAAGCGGTCACCGCAAAGCAAGGCAAAAATTAATTCGGCTTTCATTGCTCCTGGAGGTGCCTCATGCGCAAGGCTTTCCTGGAAGTCCTTATGTCAGCGGGACTCTTGTTTTTCATCGCCACAGTCAGTGCCAACGGCCAGTCCGCAGGCCCGCAAACTCCGCCACCGACTGCTTCACAATCCAGCTCACAGCCTGTCGACCTGACGCACCAATCCTCCGACAGCCTGCTGAAGATTTACGGACAACTTCGCCAGCTTGCCGGTAGCAATCAGCTCGCAGTGGCGGAAAATGTGGACTGGAAAAAAGACGCCGCCAGATTCCATTTTACGAATGGACACATGGCACTGGCGGCCCCAGTGGCCGGCAAGGTTCTCGGCGCGGTGTTTACCGGTGATGGGAACTTCACACTGGACCCGCCCACTCCAACCGAACAACACCAGATCGCGCGGTTTGCGAAAAGTCCGAAGCTGAATGATACGTTTCACCAGGCAGTTTTCCTCTTTACAGATGATTCCCCAGGAGAACTCGGAAAGCTCATGGACTTCAAACCCCAGGGCGATGCCGCGACAACCGGAAAAACTCTGGATGACGCGCAAAAGAAATACGCAGAGAGTTTCAACGACTGGACGGACAATGTTCGCAAAGGCAATTTCGAGATGCGAAATCTTCCGGCGCGCATGCTCGCCGATCTTACTGACCCGACCAGCCGTGGCTTCTTTCTCGCAAACTTCAAGGGCGGACATTCGGGCAACCTCCTTTTCGTGATCAGCTGGAACCGCCCATCCCCGCTGCTTCCCTCGTTGCCCAACGGCGAAGAAGAAACGCTGATTCACTACAATCGTGGCAACTATTGGGAATGGTGGGCGGGATTTCACCTTTTGTCGGAATACGCCAGGAATCCCCACACCGACCACATCAAGCTGCTCGCCCACTGCAGCAAGGAAACGATTGACGCCATCATCAACAATCACGCCAGGCTTTCCGCCACAGCTGAAATGCAGGCGGAAGTTCCTACGGTCCCCGTGCGGCTGATTCCGCTGAGTCTGAGCGGCGTCCTGCGCATTCAAACGGTCACCGATGGGGCCGGCAACAAGCTCGACTTCATCCAGGAAGACCGCAAGCTCGACAGCGACCCATGGGTGATCCTACCGGCCCCTGCCGAGCCAGGGCACTCCTTCACTCTGAAGATTACTTACGCCGAAGATTCCACTTCCGAAAGCCACATCATCAAGCAGAGAGGTAGCGGGCTCTATTATGTGACCTCACGCGAATCCTGGTACCCGAGCTTTGGAAATATGTACGATCGCACGGAATTTCATCTGCGCATCACGTGCCCCGAGAAATACAAGATGGCAGCCACGGGCCGCCTGGTGAAAACTCAGAAAGACCAAGGCGCCCTGACCACCGAGTGGGAATCACAAATCCCCTTTACGGTCGTCGGCTTTAACTACGGTGACTTTGTCACGAAATCAGCGTCTGACCCCAAACTGACTGTCACCGCTTACGCCGGCAAAGAGATACCCAATGAACTGAAACAAGTCCAGAATGAGCTCGACATTGCGGGGCTGGCCACCCGGAGCAACGCCGAAGCGCAATATGCGATCCTGACCGGGGGCTTTGACACAGCTTCAAACGCACAATATGCAGCCAAGGTCAGCCTTGCCGCGATGCGCCTGTATGAGGATTATTTTGGCCCGTTGCCGTTCAAGACCGTCTCCGTCACCGAACAACCGATCCGTGGCTATGCGCAGAGCTGGCCCACTCTGATCTTTCTTCCCTACGACTCCCTGCTGGACGCCACTACGCGCAACAACCTGCATTTGCAGGACACGGCTGAAGAACAAGAGTTCTACGACCTGGTCGCAGCCCATGAGATGTCGCACCAGTGGTGGGGTCATCTGGTGGGATGGAAGACCTATCGGGACCAGTGGCTTTCTGAAGGCTTCGCGGAATTTTCCTCGGCCCTTTATCTTCAGGCCAGCGAGCCCAAGAAATGGGACAATTTCTGGGATATCAAACGCAAGTGGCTTCTGGGCACTGACCGCGCAGGAAAACGGCCGGTGGATATTGGCCCCCTCGTCCTCAACGACCAGCTGAATTCCTACCTGGAGCCCAACGCGTCCACGCTCTTGATTTATGAAAAGGGCGCCTATGTGCTCGAAATGCTGCGGATGATCCTGGAGGATACGAAAGCCAAGAATCCCGATGCCACTTTCATCAGCATCATGCACGACTTCACCAGCACTTACGCGGGCAAGAACGCCAGCACCGCCGACTTCCAGCACATTGTGGAGAAGCACGTAGGCCAACCGATGGACTGGTTTTTTAAGGAATGGGTGTACGGCGACGAGACGCCGACTTACAACTTCAGCTACCAGCTTCAGGATGCGGGCAACGGCAAGACTACGGTCACATTTAATTTGACGCAGTCAGGTGTTTCGGACTCATTTCAGATGGGTGTGCCCCTCTACTTCACTTATAAAGGAAAAACGGGCCGCCTTGGATTTGTGCAGATGAAGGGATCTACCACCCGAAGTGCACGGTTTCAACTTCCCTTCCACCCCAGCAACGTTAGTATTGACGCCAGGCGGAACCTGCTGGCCGTGGTTCATGAATAAGGCGCAGACGCTGGATACGGATGGGACCTCGGCCAATCGGAATACTGAATCTGCTGCCAGACCCCGTCACTGCGGTTTCTCCTCTTGACCAATGCATAAAACACTCGAAGCACGCTTCGGAATCAGGCCGGCAATTTGAGCGCGAGCCGGTGAATTCAAGTAGAATGCCTGTCGATAACGAGGCCGGTTTGAAGACCTGTGCGAACCTAAACTGAAGGCCGGGATCGCTCGACGGATTTACCAGACCAGAGAGAAGCGAATCATGAGATTTCTGAAAGACACCTTGTTACCGAAGGCACTTGTGTGCCTGTTTTTCACGGGGCCCCTACTGATGGGCCCGGCGGGAATTGTTTACGCTGAGGAATCGCCTTCGCCGCAGAATTCGGTCTCCGTCGTGGGGGGGGTAAGAATCAAGGTCCCGTGCTTGCCTTTGCGGCCCAAGAGTTACAGCGATATCTGGAAAAAATCACGGGCAACGACGTAACCCTCGGCGATGTTTCCGCGAAGCATCGGATTTATGTCGCAGAAATACCGGCTGGTGCGTCGGCCGCCGAGGCGCAAAAACTCCGCGGCGATTTAAGCAGCCTGAAGCAAGACGGCTTCATCATTCGCAGCGTTGGACCGGACATCGTGCTGCTGGGCAAAGGCGACCGCGGCGACCTTTACGCCTGTTACGCTTTCCTTGAGCGCCTGGGAGTGCGTTGGTATTTCCCCGGCAGCAGGAACGAGGTTGTCCCTCACGCGACGCTCAACTGGAATGAAACATACAAAATCTCCCAGTCGCCCGCTTTCCGCAAACGAATCCTTTTCTACTGGCCTAACAACTACACATCGGTTGAAGACTGGATCGATTTCGCCGCGAAGCTGTGCCTGAACTGCATCATGTTCCACTACACCTGGCCGGCGCGTGACTGGTACATCAACCTTCGGCCGCAACTCCAGCCTGAACTCGCAAAACGCGGCTTCGAAATCGAAGTGGGAGGCCATTTCCTCTCAAGCTTTCTTCCGCGGAACCTGATTAAGGCCCACCCGGACTGGTTTCGGATCGACGAGAACGGCCGGCGGGTGAACGATTACAACCTCGATCCTTTTAACTCGGATGCGCTCAACTACATTGCTTCAGGCGCGGTGAACTATCTTCTGAAGATGCCGGACGCAACTTTATTCCACCTGTGGGCGGACGACATCAGCGGCGGCGGCTGGAGCCACGATCCCGGCAAGGAGCAATACACGCCCTCCGACCAGGCCCTGCTGGTTTATAACGATGTCATCAGCCGGCTACGGAAGAAATTGCCTGATGCCAGGCTGTCCTTTCTTGCGTATCACGACACCGTGTTTCCTCCTCGCGTTGTGAAGCCCGCGCCCGGCATCGCTTTCTTCTACGCGCCGCGCGAGCGCTGCTATGCTCACGCGCTTGACGACCCTACCTGCCCGCTGAACCGGCAATACAGCAAAGCCCTCGAGAAGGCCCTCCCCGAATTTGACCGGACGGACGCCGAGGTGTTTGAGTACTACACGGATGAAATCCTTTTTCAGAACCTGACCGATCCGCCACTCCCCGGCGTCATCAGCCAGGACGCGCGGTACTACCACCGGCTGGGCATCTCCGGCGTGGGATCGCTAATGACAAATACCAGCAATTTCACGACCCCCATGACGGACATGTTTCTCTACGCAGAGGCCCTGTGGAATCCTGATCGTGATTTGTGGAAGTCGCTTGACGAGTATGCAGCCATGTACTTTGGCGATCCCGGGCTGAAAGAATATTTCCGGGAACTGAACCTTGGACTTAAGGACGTGCTGAAAATCTGTCCGTATCAGTATCCCGGCGACGCGTGGGACTCGCTTGGAATCGATCGTGAAAGCGACAGCGCGATCGAGTTTCGCGTCCGGAACCTTCAGTCGGCCGTCACCGGACCGCTCGAAAAGGCTGCTGATCTGCTGAATCAGGCTGCGCGATCCGGCAGCAACGGCATCTATCGTGAACGCCTGGCAGGCGAGCAAAAATCCATGGACTTCACCGTGCGCCAGGTCAAGCTCTATTACCATCTGTTGAAAGGTGAACTGCTCTACCGCCAATGGAAAGCGCGGCACGATCCCGAGACCGGAGTGGCGCTGGGAATCGAACTGGCGCTCGCACGCTACCAGTGGGAAAAGCAGAATGAATTTGCCTCCCGCGCCGGTCCGAAAGGCAGGCTTCTCATCCCGGATCCCGAGGTTCTTAGCAGCCGGTGGAGTGAACTGGTGCGCCAAGTTGCACACCCGTCGGCACAAGTGGTGGAACACAATCCCGCCAGCTATGCCATGGACACCCTTTTTGAACACCTGCAACGGGGTGTGGCCGGCACCATCATTTCAAGTGACTGGGGCTCGGTGGCCGTAGTGTGGACGGACCTTCCGGCTTCGAAACATGCCTTGCAGCCCGGCGGAGAGGGGCTTGTGTGGCTGGACGAATTTGGCCAGCCGCTGAAAGGCGGTTCGCTTGATTTGTATACGGAGCCGGCGGTGGTCAGCGCCAAAGGCATCCCAGCCGACAAGCTGTTCGATGCGCTGGCCACAATCCAGCGATAGAACAACGCCGGCCCAAACGAGGACACTGCCACAGGCTTTCGCCACCGTCACAGAATTTATCAGGCTGGTATTGACAATGGTCCTGCATCAGCGGCGCGCAGCTTTATCGGCAGAAAGAACTCCGGCGGCTTTCATCTGTTTCATGATGGTGTGGATCCTGGGAGCGAAGCGACCTTCCGGCTCCTTGCGAAGGTATTTCTCCATCTCGCCGTAAGCGTCGTCGTACTTCGATTCCCGGAAGTAAACGTCAGCCAGTTTGACGTACAGAAGCGAAGGCGGGGTCTTATTCAGTCTGGACACTTCAAGCAACTCTTTTTCGGCCTCGGTGTAATTCTTCATCCCATAGTTTGCCATCCCCAACTGGAAATGGAACTGCCACGAGTCGGGGGAATGTTCCATTCCCTGCCGGAGGATTTTGACGCTTTGTGCGAATTCCCCTTTGGCATTCAACAACTGGGCCAGTTCGATGTAAGCATCAAGAAAGGCCGCATCGCACTGGATCGCCTTCCGCAGCCTTGTCTCAGCCTCAGCGGATTCGGTCTTCCGGATAATCAAAACGGTGGCCAGGTCCACCTGCGCACGCGTATAGCAAGGGTAATCGTGTGTGGCTTGCTCAAAGTAGCGCTGGGCAACGGAGTAATGGTGCTCCTGGAAGGCGCGGCTTCCTTTCTCATACTTCTTTCTGGCACTCTCAGGTACCCGGAGTTCGGCAACTGAAGTGACTGCGCCCTTATTGGGTTGTTCTTTGGTCTCCGGTGTCAATTGAACGTTAATGGTAACGTTGCCTCCACTGTATCGAAGGTCCGCTTCCATTTGCGCTGTGCGAAAACCCTTGGCAGTGACCACCATCCGATAGTTGAGCCTCGCCAGGCCATCGATTTCAAAATGGCCGGCAGAGTCAACCGGCTGCGAAGCCACCAACTGGCCGGTGTTGGCTAAAAGGGTGACGGTGACGCCGAAGGGGATCGTCACCCCACTCCGCGTTGTCACCTGGCCACTGAGGGATGCTGAGCGCTGGCAAAATGCGGCAGGCTGGTTTGCGAGCGTCAGGAAACAAACCGCAAGCAAAGATCCGATGACCCGTCCCCATGAATACGTCCGGAGTACTTGCATCGGAGCACCTCGCAGAAGTGAATTGCCGCGCCCCGTCCCTGTTCTTGCTGATGGCTGCGAAACAAAGGGACAATCATTCTTGCCCCTTATTCGATGAGAATTAAAAAGTTATCGCCCGCGTCATGCTGGAACAAAGCTCGGCTAAGGCTGTTCCATCAAGTTCATCTTTCTACTTACTTTGTAATCCCTTCGGGAGCCTTCCGTCAAACGAATGTTCCCCCAGGCGGCTCGATGCAGGCGAACAATCGCCACAGCGGCCAAGCAGAGAAGATGCGCCTTCTGGTCGAACTGGAACAGGGGTCCAATTACCGGGAAAACAGAATTCAGGAATGGGCTCTTTGCGTGATGGGCTTGATTCTGGGAATGATCAGATGCACCAGCCCGAGCGCGATGGGATGCATGGTGCCGCAGATGATGAACAGCGGAATGTAGGAATGGGTGAACTGCAGAATGTAACCCGCCAGCGGAGCGATGATCATGCCGCCAACCGCGCCCGCCGCTCCTCCGATTCCCACCACTGACGCCACGTCGCGCTTGGGGAAAAGGTCAGACGCCAGCGTAAAAACGTTGGCTGACCATCCCTGGTGTGCGGATGTGGAAACGGAAATCAGGGCGAGAGCCAGCCAGACATTCCCGGTCAGAACTGCGGCGATGCCGGCAGGCATTGAAAAGGCGCAGACGGCCATGGCGGTTTTGCGGCTGGCATTCACGCTCCATCCCCGCCGCATGAGGAATCCGGAGAGCCAACCGCCGCCCACGCTGCCAATAATCGCGGCGATGAAAGGAATGGTGCCGAACCACTCAAGCTGTTGAATACTGAAACCGCGCGCCTGCACCAGGTACTTGGGAAGCCAGAAAACGTAGAACCACCAGATGGGATCGGTGAGAAGCTTGGCGATGGTAAAGCCCCACGCCTCGCGGAATCTCAACAGACGACGCCATTCGATCTTTGACTCGGGCTCCTCTTCTTCTCCCGGCTCGCGCATTTCAATCTTCTTCAGTTCTTCCAGTGACAGCCAGCGATGCAGCCTCGGCGTCTGATAGAGCAACAACCACACCACCATGATGACGAGCGCGAAAACTCCAGTGACAACGAAGGCCGCTTTCCAACCCCAGTGCAGCAGGATGGCGCCCACCACGGGATAGGCGATGACGTTGCCAATGTTGGTTCCGGAGTTGAAGATGCCGGTGGCCAGCGCCCGCTCGCGCTTGGGGAACCACTCGGCCACAGCCTTGATGGAGGCCGGGAAATTGCCCGCTTCGCCGGCGCCCAGCATGAACCGCGCAACTCCAAAAGAAAGCACGCCGCGCGCCATTCCGTGACCGATGGTGGCAAGGCCCCACCAGCCCATTGAGATGGCATATCCGATCCGCGTGCCCAGCCAGTCAACGATGCCGCCCGAAATCAGCATAAAGATGGCATAGGCCCACATGAAAGCGGCAATGATCCAGCCGTAGTCGGCCTCGGTGATATGGAAAATCTGCTGAAGGTGGGGCGCAAGAATAGCAATGGTGCCGCGGTCAATGTAGTTCACCGTGGAACCGCAAAAGAGCAGGATGCAAATCCACCATCGCAGGTAGGGCAGGGTCCGGCGCGACTGCCCGGGAGATTGAATTGCCATCGGTTGAGTCGATTCAGCCATGTGGAACCCGGTCGGTCCGGAACGCCGCGTAGCGCGCGTTGCAGCCACCAAAACGCACATTGCCCACTCTTACAAAGAGGCGTTGGTTTCCCAATACGGCCCCTCGAATGAATCCTGCCGGAAGAGCCACTGAAATGTAAAACGGACTCTGTGCTGCAAAACCCGGGCGCCCTTGCCCGTGGCGGAAGGCATGATACGCCCGTGAAGGAGGGTTGTCAAAACATTACTCGCAGAAAAGACCGCGCTGCGCAGCCAGGATTATAAAGAATCTCATCATCCCGAAGCCGAGGATTTGGATTTTCTGCCAACCGATGGGGCCTGCTATTGCTGCTTAACCCATGCGTGCGCCGGATCGTCGCTCCAGGCGCCATAGCGTCGCTCTTCACCCGCCAGCACCCAGGTGTAATGCAACTGGTAGCCCGGCGCAGCCACCACCGGATGATAACCCTTGGGCAACAGGACCGTATCGCCGTCCCGAACGACAAAAACCGTGGAGAACCCATCGGGATCGCCCGGTTCGGTATAGGTCCAGATGAAGCCAAAGCCCTGCGCGGGCTTGATGCGGAAAAAGTAAACTTCCTCGAGCACGGCCTCGTTCGGAGGATTCTTCTTGTCGTGCTTGTGCGGTGGATAGCTTGACCAATTGCCCGAAGGGTTCAGCGTTTCGCCGGCAAGCAACCGCTCGGCCTCAGTGTTGAGGTCGAGCGCGGAGTAGACATTCCGTTGCCAGTTGTCGCGACCCGCGCGGTTGAGGGTGACGTCCGATCCCTGCAGCATGCGCGGAACCGTTGCGGTCCCGGAAGGCGCTGAGAAGATGCCGACATCCAACGCTTTGGAGATAGCTTTGATTTCAAAGGTCGATTGCACGGGAACATAGACCATGACCGGAGGGCCGGAGAAGACGTCGGCCCGGCCGCCGGCGTTTTCATAAACCTGCTTTTCACCCTTGCCACTTTCAATCGAGATCGAAGCCGTGCCTGAGAAAAGGTCCAGCACATACTCGCGGTCCCCGGTTTTCCCGGAGTGCGACTCTCCGTTCTTCAGTTGCAGACGGGCAAAGTCCAGAAACTTCATAATTCCGGGCGCGACAATCTGCTGATACTTTCCGTCAGCTTTGGCCTTGATGTGGCGTTCCATGCAATTTCTCCTCTCAGGACGGTCAGGGACATATTAACCCCGATGGGCCTGAACCCGCCGGATTGGCCTGCCGGCCGAACCAGAACTCATCGTGGCATCCGCGGAGCGGGCGGCTTAGTGGCCCGCCGCATACTTCTGCCACGCCGCTGCGATATCCGCCTGCTTGTCGTCGCCGTGATGAATCAGGACCCGATAACGCAAGGTGAGGTTCCCTCCCGACGGGATGGTATAACTGCCGTCCAGCTTGGGATTATTGAAAAACTCCCGCAGCCCAAAGGGATTGACTGCAAACAACCCGTAACCTCTGGCCATCCAGGTGGTCGGATGACGCAGATTGTGAGGGTTGTCGAATATGGCGATGCCGACCTCTTCGCCGTCAACATTTCCATAATAGTCCACCCAGTTCGCCTTCTTACCCCAGATTTCCTTCTCACCTACGCCGCCGTTTGAGTTGACCATGTGTGCCGGCGGTGAATCCAAAGCGTGAACCACGCGGATCGCAAAAGTCCCTTCCTTGGTATCAGCAAGCTTGAGCGGCCCGTGGTTCGCCCGAAGCGTGAAAGAGCAGTCGATGATCCGATTGTTCGCGTCCCCTGAAAAAGTATAAGCCTGAACTTCTTCACCCATTGCTTCCCCGTCCGGCTTGGCCAGATCAAAGACAGCGCGAATCGCACCCGAATGGGCGCCGCCGTGCATTTCTTCAATCCTGCGGATGACGGTCCGGCCTTTGGGCAGATCTTCGCTTGGATAGTAAATGCCATTCACGGTCTGCTGAGCGCGGGTCAGGTTTTTCTCCGCCCAGAAATCGATCTTATTGATGTCACCGTGTCCAAAATACATGGCCCGCTGGTGAGGGTGATCGTGGTCCTCGCCCGGAATGTCGGTAACCATTGGCCAACTCCGCGTCACGATCGTCCCCTGCGCGCTTCGCAGCGGCGAGATATAGGGCTTGGGAGCGTCGGTGCCGAAGTGATAAGTGGTGAATGGACTACCGCCAATCTCGACCGAGATCGTGTCGCCCATTCGTGTGAGCTTAACGGGTTCCTGCCCTCGCAGCAGTATTCCACCCCCAAAGATCATTGTGATGGCCAACGCCAGCAATGAGGCAAATCTCTTGTTTGTCATGTACACATCCTGGATGAAAAAGTTCTATCTGGCGATCAACAGGGGTCGGTCGTATGCTGACAAACCATTGATGCTTCGTTTATCGCCCCTCAAGAAAGTGCGAATTCTAACATCAATGTTGAAGTAGTTCAATCTTGAGGGGACAAGACCAACCCAACAGCGGGCGAGAGATTCTAAAAATGACCGCGAGGGCTTCTGCTGGCCTGAAGCGTTGGGTTACCTCAGTCAGATCTGGCCCAGTCGTCCATTTCCAATCCCGTGGGACGTGTCGCGATTTCCTGGCCCGATGATCAGTTCGATGGAGCGCTGGTGGGCAATTCAAGATTGGGATACCACGGCATCCTGGTGCTCGGCAGGACGGAGCAGGAAGAAATGGTTGGCGGCAATTCAGGCATGGCTGATCGCACCACGATTGCGTGGAGGCTTTCGACCACATCGATACCTGCGTGTCGCCAGTTTGGGGTCCGCCATGTTTCACGTTGGGCCCGCCGCCAAGAGCCTGGTCTCAAATGCTTATCAAGAGTTTTAATTTCAATCTGGTACATAGATTGACAAGAGCCAAAATCGTCTGTTAGTCTCAGTGAGGATAAGAGGGCTCTAATGATCCCGGCTGGCAACCGTGGGGACGGCCCTCGCAGGGCATGAAAGTTCGCTCAAGACAAGCTTGAACTACTTGTTCTTCTTCGAGGCAATAACCCTGCTGCCGCTTTGTCCTGCCGCCGCTGGCGGCCACTGGGATCGGGGCAATTTGGATGAACCCGTCAGGTATCTGTGGATGTTCAAGGTTGTGGGGGAACAGCAGTCCAGGAGCAGAACATCAACTGCACCGGCACGTGCGGAATCTCTAATCGCGATTATAGCCACGACCTCCTGCCACGTAACAATTCCCCATGGCTTTTACGAGATAGTGGAGACCTTCGTCAATCAGGACCACCGGGAAGCATAGTCCGATAGATCGAGAGCGCCGGACCAGGAGTAAAGGAGTTGTATGGACGAGAATGGAATTACGCCGGTCAATCCGACACGCAGCGTAGAACGCATCAACGGCCACTACGTGCGCGAAGAAGACATCCTGGACGTTTCGCTTGAAGAATCGCCCCGGCTGCTCGATTACTGGCATATAATTCTGAAACGACGCTGGGCTGTACTG
>JAJXZM010000593.1 GCA_021780055.1 Acidobacteriota bacterium | reverse complement strand
GCAACTTTCCGCCGCGTCCCTCGCGCGGAGGCCGGTAAGCCTTCAGGCGTTCAACGGCCCTTCGGGGTCGAACCATGGACCTTAAACCTCGTTTCGATGGAGTATGCGTGCGCCTTCAGGCCCTCGGTGCGGGCCAGTGTGGTGATGGTCTTTCGAATGCGCCCGAGACCGTGCAGAGTGAGTTCCTGCACGGAAATAGTTTTGACGAAATCGGCCGCGCTCAGCCCGCCGCGTAGTCGCGCCGCTCCGGCCGTGGGCAGAATGTGATTGGTGCCGGATGCATAGTCGCCCGCCGCAACGGGGCTGGTCTCGCCCAGGAAGATGGAACCCGCCGAGCACACCCGGTCGAGCATCCGGCTTGCGCCGTTGAGCAGTGTGAGGTGTTCGGGAGCAAACTCGTTCACAAGTTCGATGGCTTCATCCAGGTTCTTCGTCACCACCACCGCGCCGTGCCCGCTCAGCGCCTTTGCCGGAACGTCCGTCTCGCCTGCGAAAACTTCTTGCAGAATTTTTTCCACGGCACCCTGGACTTCAAGCGCCAGCTTGCGCGACGGTGTCAGGAAAATAGCCACCGCGTCGGGATCGTGTTCGGCCTGCGCCACCAGGTCGGATGCGATCCACTCGGCGTGGCCCTCAGACGCAACCACCAACAGTTCCGAGGGGCCTGCGACGAAATCAATTCCGCAATCACCGGCCACCAGCCGCTTGGCGGCGGCTACAAAGCGGTTGCCGGGTCCTACGATCTTGTCCACGCGCGGAACGCTCTCCGTGCCGTAGGCGAATGCGCCGATGGCCTGTGCGCCGCCGAGGCGGAAAATCTTTTTGACGCCCAGAATGTCAGCCACGACCAGGACGGGAGGAGCCGGCCGCGGCGAAGTGATGAAAATCTCTTCGACGCCCGCAACTTGGGCAGGAATCACGCTCATCAGCACGGTCGAGGGCAGCGGGAAACGCCCGCCGGGCACGTAGCACGCCACGCGATCGAGCGGGCGGACAATCTGGCCGATTTCAATGCCGGCGCCGTTGCTGGTTTGCCAGGCGCGCGGCAACTGCTCGCGCGCGGCCTTACGTATGTTGCGCGCAGAAGTTTGCACCGCCTCGGCGAATCCTTCGGGCACCTGGCGGTAGGCCTTCACGATCTCGCGGCGCTTGACGGTGAACCCTTCCCGGGTAAGGTCCATCTTGTCCAGTTGCAAAGTCCAGCGCTGAAGCGCACGGTCGCCATCGCGGCGGACGTCATTCAGGATGCGCCGGGCGGCAGCTTCGGCCTTTTTCAGTTGCGTCTCGCCGGAGCGGAGAATTCTTTTGACGCTCTTGGTGTCGCTGCTGCGAAAAATTGGAATCATCACGATGTCTCAGTCGCGGAGGGCCGCCGGACGCGGCCGCCTCCGTTTCGAATGTTCAATTCACCTCAGCGCCGCAAAGTTGCGGCAATCCTGGCTCCAGGGCGCGGCGGCGGAAATGGCCTGCGGGACTTCATTCGGCTCGCCCACAACGCTCCACATGCTGGCGTGCCGCGAATCCATAAATCGCTCGCCAATGCACCTGTCAAGCAGGTGAATCAGCGGCTGGTAGAAAGATTCCGTGTTCAGGATGACGATGGCACCCAGATAAAGGCCCAGCCGCTTCCAGGTGATGGCCTCCATCAGTTCTTCCAGTGTGCCGCATCCTCCGGGAAGGGCGATCACTGCGTCTACGCCTTCAATCATGCGCTTCTTGCGCTCGTGCATATCGCGGACCACGATGGTTTCCGGAATCCGCGGATTCACCCATTCCAGTTCCACCATGAATTCAGGAATTATGCCGACAACGCGTCCGCCTTCGGCCATCACGCCGTCGGCAAGGTGCTTCATGGAGCCGGCAGCGCCGCCGCCGTAGACCACGGTAAAGCTGTTCCGGGCAAGAACTCGGCCCAGTTGCTCGGCAGCCTTGAGATACACGGGGTCGCACTGTCGGCTGGACCCGCAATAAACGCAGACTTTCCGTTTTTCCATAAGACAACTCTCTTGGCCCTGCCGCGTTGGCCGGGCGCTCAAACTCAGAGGACGATCTTGTTCAAAGGGTATTCCACAATGCCCTGGGCGTTCGCGGCCTTCAGCCGTGGAATGATTTCGCGCACCGTTTTCTCTTCAATCACCGTGTTCACCGCAACCCAATCCGAATCGGTAAGGTCGGAGATGGTGGGCCGCTTCAGCGCGGGCAGCACGTCCAGCACTGCTTTCAGATCGTCGCGCTTGACGTTCAGCATCAGGCCAACCTTGCCTGCCGCGTCGATTGCGCCTTTCAGCAGCATCACCAGTGTTTCGATCTTCTGCCGCTTCCAGTCGTCATTCCACGCAGCCTTGTTGACGATGAACTTGGTGTTTGATTCGAGCACGGTCTCAACAATGCGCAGGCCGTTGGCGCGCAATGATGATCCGGTTTCCGTGACTTCAACAATGGCATCGGCAAGCACGGGCGGTTTTACTTCCGTCGCTCCCCATGAAAATTCCACTTTTGCCTTGACGCCGTTCCTGGCCAGGTAGCGCTTGGTCACATTCACGAGTTCCGTGGCGACTACTTTGCCTTCAAGGTCCTTCACGCTCTGGATGTCGGATTTCTGGGGCACGGCCAGCACCCATCGAACTTTTCCAAAAGTGTTCTTTGCGTAGATCAGATCCGCAACCTCCACCACGCCGTCGCCGTCTTCGTTATTTTCCAGGATCCAGTCGCGGCCGGTCATGCCGGCGTCGAGCACGCCGTCTTCAACGTAGCGCGCCATTTCCTGGGCGCGGATCAGCATGCATTCGATTTCGCTGTCGTCAATCACTGGAAAATACGATCGCGAGCTGACCGTGATTTCATAGCCCGCGCGGCGGAATAATTGCAGCGATGCATCCTGCAGGCTGCCCTTGGGGATTCCCAGTTTCAAACTCATGCTTTCGTCTCCTGTTTCGAACTGCTGTAAACCTCGTCGGGGTTAAATTCCTGCCGGGCGATGACTTCTTCGCCCTCCGCCGTCACCTTGCGGAAAAAGCAGGACCGGTAACCCATGTGGCAGCAGCCGGGCCCGGAAAGTTCGGCGCGCACCAGCAGGGCATCCTTGTCACAATCCACCCGAACTTCGTGGACCTTCAGCTTGTGGCCGGAGGTTTCACCCTTGGTCCAAAGTTTCTGCCGGCTGCGGCTGTAGAAGGTGACGAACCCGGTGTTCAAGGTCGTCTGGTAAGCCTGGTCATTCATGTAACCCAGCATCAGGACGTCGCCCGTCTTGCTGTCCTGGACGATGGCCGGGATCAGGTTATCCTGAAATTTCAAGTCCATGTTCTCAATGCTCCGTTGCGCAAAAATAAAAAAACCCGCTAACTCTATCTGTCAGCGGGCTCTACCTTAATTCCGATCCTGATTCTCGATTAGGCCAGCACCCACTGACACCACACCTTGTGGTTCGTATGGTGATGGTGATGTGCCAGCGCGTACCGCATAGAA
>JAJXZM010000242.1 GCA_021780055.1 Acidobacteriota bacterium | reverse complement strand
AAAACACGTCCAGGGATGGTTTGGTCAGACCCCATCGAACTTTATCTTTGCCGTCAAGTTTCCAGGAGAAATTGCCCACAAAGAAGTGCTGGTTGATTGCGAGAAAGAGACCGAAGAGTTCCTGAAGGTCATGGAGTTGCACGGCATGAAGCTGGGCCCCGGTTTCCTCGAGCTTTTAAGCAAGTAGCGGTAGGAGACACGATAAACAAAGGATCGCTGCGCATGCAACTGCGAGAGGGTTCCAGCGTACAAGTGTTTCCTGTACGCCGAAGGTATTGCCTAACCCGGGTCAGAGGGTAACCTTATCCGGATGCAAGCAGCAATGTTCCCGGGACTTTATATGCCGCTCCACTTAAGCACTTAGCAAAGATTGAGGCTGGCATGATCAGAGTGGGTGATTTGCGCATTTCAAAGTTGATGGAGAAAACCCATGCGAACTCAGTATTGTGCTTTGTTGTTCTTATTGTGTCTGGCGTGCCCGATTTCGACAATTGCGGCCCATAATCCCCTGCTTCCGCGGCCGCAGCAGATCACCTATGGGCAGGGACATCTGGCAGTGCAACGATTGGGAATTGAATTTGCTTCGCCACCGAGCCCCGAAGACCGGTTTGCCGCTGATCAACTTTCAAAGTGGTTAGGCTCGCGCGCCGAACGCGTGATTCCCGTCCGGGAAAGCAAAGGAAGCGGGATTGCCATTGTGCTGGACCGCACCGGGGCTGTGGACCCGCTGCCCATGCCGGGTGAAAAGCCGGGCCCTGATTCCCGCGAGGCTTATGAACTGAAGGTTACGCCCAATGGAGTGACGATTCGCGCGCGGTCCTCGGCGGGAATATTCTATGGCGCCGAAACTCTCCGGCAGTTGGTTGAGGGCGAAGGGGAGCAGGCGTCGCTTCCCGAGGTAACCATCCGCGACTGGCCCAGCCTTGCTTACCGTGGGACGATGGTGGACATGAGCCACGGCCCGCTGCCAACGGTGGCGGAAGTCGAACGGCAGTTGGACTTTCTGGCTCGCTGGAAGGCGAACCAATATTACTTCTACAGTGAAGACAGCATCGAGCTGAAAGGATTTCGCCTCTTAAACCCGGAGGGCCGTTTCACCCAGGACGAGGTCCGCACGATCATTGCCTACGCTCGCCAGCACCACATTGATGTGGTTCCGTGCCTGGAGCTTTACGGCCACCAGCACGATCTTTTCCGTATCGAGCGCTACTCGAACCTGTCGGACCTTCCGCATGGGACGGAGTTCGATCCCCGCAATCCTGAGGTGATGACGCTCCTTGCCAACTGGATTGACCAGTTCGCGCAATTATTCCCGAGCCCGTTTGTCCACATCGGTTTCGACGAAACTTTCCAGATTCAGGTGGCTGTAAAAGAGGGTGGGACCGGCTCAACGCCCACCAGGCTTTTTATCGACCAGTTGAATAACGTCTCCCGTCTGTTCGAGGAGCGGGGCAAACACGTGATGGCCTGGGCCGACATCATGGTCAAGTATCCTGGTATCGTTCCGCAGTTGCCGAAGGGCATTATTGCAGTGCCGTGGCAATATGACTGGCATCCAAAGGATCCGGAGTATCAGCATTACCTGGGACCATTGACTGCTGAAAAAATTCCGCACATCATTGCGACCGGAGTAACAAGTTGGAACCAGATTTCGCCGGATTTTGACACGACCTTTGAAAATATCGATACCTTTCTTGCTGCCGGTCGCGAATCGCACGCAATTGGACTGATGAACACCGTGTGGACTGACGACGGACAGATGCTGATGCGGATGTCGTGGCCCGGCATCGCGTATGGAGCAGCAGCACCATGGCAGTCCGCTCCCATGGACAAGGCAACTTTCTTTTCCGACTATGCCCGGCTGGTGTATCCTCCAGCGGTTGCCTCCGAGATTGCCCCCGCGCTCGACAATCTCAGAAGATCCGAATCCGCGCTACAAAAAGTGCTGGGAGGCCAAACGATGATTTCGCTGTGGCGAGATCCCTTCAATCCCCGGGTCCTGAAAAAGTGCACGGCAGACCAGGGCGCCCTGCGGCAGACGCGCCTTCTTGCTGAAGACGCTGAAGAGCGTCTGGATCGCGCAATCAGTCTGGGCGGCGACAAAACAACCATCGAGAGCCTGCTATTCAGTAGCAAGTTACTTGATTATGCAGGCCAGAAATTCCAGACTCCACCTGAACTTGAGGACTTGTGGAGCCGATTGGGACCGACCCGGCCATCCGATGAAGCATGGTGGAATGAATGGGGTTCCATGACCATCTACCAGGACCATTCCCGGCTGGTTGATCTGATGGACACGATCACCGAACTGCGCGCACAATACCGTGCGGCGTGGCTTGCGGAATACACGCCTTATCGCTTGGCTTCGGCGATTGGGAGGTGGAACGCCGAGTACAAATACTGGCGACGGATGCAAAGCCGGTTGCTGAGGTTCTCGGAGTCTTCGCATGAGGGAGACAGGCTTCCACCCCTCTCGTCTTTCGCGGAGTCAAACTGACTTCGACAGGTGGCGAAGAACTTGACTGAGCTAACATATCAACGGGGTTATGCAACTATGAAGCGATCCAAACCGCCGATAAATCCGAGGAATATCCCAGTGGGCGTAGTGGGTCTGGGATTGATGGGAACCAGCGTTGCCACATGCCTCCTGGCTGCCGGACATCCTGTGGAAGCTGTGGAGATCGATGCGAACAAACGACGAACCGCCCGCCGCAGGGTTCTGAACCATTTGCGGGAGATGAAAAAAGAAGGGCTGCTGCGGTCCGATCCCGGCAGGGTAGTGGCCCGGCTGAAAGTCTCTGAAAGCTATGCGGGGGTGGAATCGAGCCGACTGGTTGTGGAGTGCGTCTTCGAAGATCTGGGCGTCAAGAAAGACGTGCTTCGAAAGGTGGAGGCGGTGATCTCTCCCAGGGGCATAATCGGGACAAATACCTCTGGCATACCTGTCACCGTGTTGCAGCAAGGGGCGAATCATCCGGAGCGGATTGTGGGAATCCATTGGGCCGAACCGGCGCACATCACGCGTTTCATGGAAATCATCTGCGGAAAAGAAACCGGGCCCCAATATGCGGAGTTCGCAGCGGCACTTTCCCGCCGTTGGGGGAAAGAACCTTCCATCGTCACGCGTGACATCCGAGGTTTCATTACCAACCGCTGCATGTATGCTTTGTTGCGTGAGGCCTTTTACTTGGTGGAGGCGGGTTACGCTACAATCGCCGACGTGGATCGCTCGCTGCGGAATGATCTTGGCTACTGGATCACCCTGGCGGGGCCGTTTCGCTTTATGGACCTGACGGGGATCCCGGCTTACGGGGCCGTGATGAAGGACCTGTTTCCGGAATTGAACTGCGCTCAGGACGTCCCCAAGCTAATGCGCAAGGTGGTGAAGTCAGGCGCGAAGGGTGTTTCAAATGCCAAAGGGTTTTACCGGTATACGCCGGGTGAAGCCAAGCGCTGGGAAAAGCGGTTCAT
>JAJXZM010000375.1 GCA_021780055.1 Acidobacteriota bacterium | reverse complement strand
AAAAGCCTGGATGAGCGGGCCGCCTGTCGGGTGACTTCCGGATGGGCGACTACCTACCCGGAGATCAGAAAAAGCCTTTAGACGCACGCTCGGTGAGCGCATTGCCCTGTAAGCATGAACTGAGATTGGCTCGGTAAAATCGTTCGCTGAGGGCGCGGCTATCATCGTCGTAGGAGGACGACAATGCCGGCGAAGTCGCAACTGCCTGATCTGTCTCAGACAATCCGCCCAGCGCTTACTCAAATGCTGCTACTGCTGCTCATATTGTCTGGGGCTTTTGCTGAGGGCCGCGATCAGCCGACGAAAAACGCGGCGGCAGGTCACGATCCCGACCACGATGCGATGGTTGATCAGCTTGTGGCACCGTTCCTCAAGAACACCTGCCACGTTGGGTTATCGGTCGTCGTCGTACGAGACGATCAAATCGAGTTCTATGATTTCGGGTCCACTTCAAGAAGCAGGCGCGCCAAACCCACGCCTGACAGCGTCTATGAGATTGCTTCTGTCACAAAGACCTTCACTGGCACCCTTGCTGCGCGGGCCCTGCTCCAGCACCGAATGCAGCTCGATGCTGATTTTAGGCAATATCTCCCCGAAGCTTATCCAAACCTCGCATGGCGGGGACACCCCATCACATTGAGGACCCTTGCTACTCACACCTCAGGGCTGCCTCGCGATCTCCCCGACACGGATGATCTTTATGCACACCGCGACCCGGAGACTCTACCATTTAATCTCATCGCGCGCGAATCTGGCTTCGACCGAGTGCGGTATCTGCATGATCTTCACGCTGTTTCATTGCGGAGTGAACCAGGCACCAAAGAGGTCTATTCCAATCTTGGCTTCAAAGTTATTGAATGGGGACTGGAAACGGTCTACAAGTTGCCGTTCGAGCGATTGCTGCTGGAACAAATACTGCAGCCGCTCGGGATGGCGTCCACTGGATTTGTCCTGAACGCGAAGGAGCGCTCCCGGCTGGTCCAAGGCTATAGCCCCGCCGGGCATTTGATGCCGTATCACCTACGTAATGCCGGAGCCGCTTACGGCTTGTATTCAACCCCTCGGGATATGGCCAAGTATGTTCGATGGCAGTTGAGCGCAACAGATCCGGTCATCGTGATTGCTCATACGCCGATTCAGGGCGACGCTCACGACGGAAAGGCGCTCGTCTGGAACGTAGGTACCACCGATGGCTCGGAAATGCTGTGGCATGGGGGAGGAACATTCGGTATGTCGAGCCAAGTTGTTCTGTTTCCTAATAGCCACCAGGGCTATGTGCTCCTTGCGAACGATACCTGCAACGGAACCGAAGGTGCTTTGAAAAATCTTGCGATCGCGTTCCATCAACACCTTCATTAGGACCCTTGGAAACTGCGCGGTTTTCATCCTCAGAGAGTGCAGAATCGCCTAGTCGCTCAGCGACGCGGTTTCTTGAATTGAAGCGCTCCGGGTGTATTAGCGGCTGAGAGGGGATCCCGAAAAACAGAAGCAGATCCTTCGCTTCGCTTACCCCAGCGGGCGTGCGCCCGCCGGGGCCCCAAGCGTGCTCCGCTCAGGATGGCACCGCGTTGGGTGGGGCTCGAAGTCGTGCTCCGCTCGGGAAGGCGGGTCTTTGGTTGGGGGACGGCGTTTTGGGCCGACTGAAGCCGTGCCCTGACACAAGGCGCGATTGCGGGCGGGTGAGTTTCGTGGAGTCCCAGGTCTCAGAAGCGAGACCTGGGGCACCCGGTTGGTTGTGGTATCCCACCCTGTCGCTCGGTGGCGCGAACGACAAGGAAGGGACAACCCGGAGTTTGTGGAGGAGAAGGAAAAAGCCTGGATGGGTGGGCCACCGTTTCCGGCTGCACCGCGCTTCATTGCAGAGGTGTCCATTTCGATGTTGGCATAGCTCGGGGTAATTCTCTGCAACTCCGGGAGGGATTTTTCCTGGTTGGCGGGTCACATCCGGATGGGCGACTACCTGCCCGGAGATCAGAAAAAGCCTTTAGACGCACGCTCGGTGAGCGCATTGGCCTGAAGTCAACAGTTGAACATGTGGGCGCGGCAGTTCGCCGGACGTGAGCGTTGCCGCACATTCGTGCGCGTGGCGAACGGCCCCTAATCACGGGCAACCGTGACTGAGATCACTGCAAGGGCGCTCCGCTGGGATTTAAATGTCTCGGTTCCAGATTCGCAGGACGGACCTGCGATTTTAACCCAAAGCTTCATGAGTTCCTTTGCTCGGCAAGGAAGGATGTTCCTGGCAAGAGCTGGGCAATCGAAATAAGCAGATTTGCAGTGGCCGCGCTTCTTTGACTCCGCGCAAGACTCCGGACGGAACATAGAAGGAGGAAACGATGAAGCCGCTCGCATGGGTTGGTATCCCCGCTGTTATCGTCGCTCTCGTCACCCTACTGAACCCAGACGTCACTCGCGCCCAGAATTTTAATGATCGAGGCTGTGCGTGGCCTCTCGAAATCTCGCCAGAGGGATCTGGTAACGTGCAGGGCCCGGACGGAGCTGCCCGGTATTGGATCATGCCGTTTGACACGACGCAGTACACAACAATGACAATCAGGGGCATCTATCCGAATATCCGATATTTTTCTTATGCCGCTTACGAGACCATCACGAGTGAGTCCGTGACTAGTTTCAATCTTGCAGGGGATCGGACTCTTTATGACGCCCAAATCGTCCCTGATCCGAAAACCGTTAACCCCTTCGTCCCACCCCCTGATGGCCATCAGGGGGTGGCGAGGACTCGCTCTCCGAATGGCAGATATACCGTCGTAATCTCGAGCACCGGCGCTGCTTCGGGGAACTTGATCGGTGTTTCCTCAGGCGTTCTTGTTTGGGTGGCCCTGCGGATGTACGTAGCGGACGCCGACCCATCCTTGAGTGGTCTAAGTCTGATGGGTGGGGTGCCCTTGCCCACCATTACGCTAACGAACCAAAGCGGCGCCAGCCAGCAGTTGGAGGTCTGTTCGCCGATTAATAAATGGCAAAATGCGAGTGACTTTGCCCGATTTCTTCTTCCACCGTCCCTCAATCTGAGCGTGGATGAAGGCACGCCGTCGTCTGATCGGCTGTGGTTTGCGCCGGTGCTAAAGCCGCCGCCGATTCTATGGCCTAATCCGGACAACAAATACATGATGATGTGGCCGGGAAACAAATACGAGCCCGGGCGCATCATCGTCATACATGGCAAAGCTCCCGGGTTCCCTGGCACCTTCGGCGGCTCGCCGATTTGGGTGCCTTCGCCGGGCTTCCGGAACGTCGATCTGCGGTATTGGGCCCTGTGCGAGCAGGACCTTGCGCTGCCGCTTTCCCTAATTGGTTGCGCAACCGATTTCAACACAGATCTTGTAGGGGGCTATTACACCATCGTCATCTCCGACGACCTGGTTCGTCCCCAATGGCTGCGACCCGAAGTTAATTGGCTGCCGTATGGCGATGAACAGTATCCCAAGTTTGTGGTTATCCGAAACATGC
>JAJXZM010000264.1 GCA_021780055.1 Acidobacteriota bacterium | reverse complement strand
GAAGGCATCGCGGTGCGCACGGGCCACCATTGCGCGCAGCCACTGATGGACCGTTTTGGGATTCCCGCCACCACCCGCGCGTCGCTGGCGTTCTATAATACAAAGAGAGAGATTGATGCGCTCGTCACGGGGATCCAAAAGGTAAAGGAGTTGTTGGGCTGATGGCGGACCTGCGGGGACTGTACCAGGAAGTGATTCTTGACCACAGCAAGAAGCCTCGAAACTATCGGGTGATGGAGGGGGCCGACCATCAAGCGGAGGGTTACAATCCGCTGTGCGGCGACCGGGTGACCCTCTACGTCAAGCTTGAAAACGGCAGGATCAGCGACCTGAGCTTTCAAGGTTCCGGTTGCGCCATTTCGACTTCTTCGGCTTCGTTGCTGACTGAAACGCTGAAGGGCAAGACGCTCGATGAAGCCGACGAGATGTTCGAGAAGTTTCATGCTCTGGTGACGGGCGAAGCAGAAGGCGGCCAGGCCGGCGGCGAATCGCTCGGCAAGCTGGCGGTGTTTTCGGGCGTGGCGGAGTTTCCCCTGCGAGTCAAGTGCGCGACACTTGCCTGGCACACACTGCGGTCAGCGCTGAAGGGCGAAAAAGTAACGGTATCCACCGAATAGACACGGGCCAAACATGGACCAAGACAACAAACTCGATCAACAACACCACACTGGGACAGCCGCCGCCACGGCGGAGCCTGGAACGCAACAGCCGGTTAAGGCGGAAGCCTCGACTGCCGGTGGCGCTGAGGCTGATGCCCTGAAGGTAAGAGTGGTCGAAGCCGTCAAGACCTGCTACGACCCCGAGATTCCGGTGAATATTTACGAGCTGGGGCTGATCTATGACATCAGCGTGACGCCCTCGTCGGAAGTTTCGGTGAAGATGACTCTGACCAGCCCTGCATGCCCTGCGGCCATGGTGCTGCCGGGCGAAGTGGAAGACAAGATTCGAGTGATGGCCAAACCGAAAGACGTGAAAGTGGAAGTGGTGTGGGATCCCCCATGGAACCCGGACATGATGTCGGAAGCAGCCAGGTTGCAACTGGGCATGATGTAAGGACCGCTGAAGGAGTTTTCGGGTGCGCGCAGGCGCACGGCAGGGAAAATCATCATGAAACTGACATCCCAGGAAGAATACGGACTGCGATGCCTGCTGAGGCTGGCGCGGGAAGGCGAAAGTCTGACGATTCCCAAGATCAGCCAGAAGGAGGGCATCTCCAACTTTTACGTCGCCAAGCTGATGCGCATCCTGCGGCGCGGTGGGCTGGTGAAGAGCGCCCGCGGGCAGGCCGGCGGCTATGAACTGTCTCGCCCGCCGGACAAGATTGTGGTGGGAGAGGCGCTGGCAATTCTTGGCGGCAGACTCTACGATCCGGCGTTTTGCCAAGAACATGCAGGCAGCGAAAGCTCCTGCACGAACTCCGTGGATTGCTCGGTCCGGTCGCTGTGGCGCGCCGTGCAGCAGGTGATTGACCAGGTGCTGAGCAAGACGACGCTGAAAGACCTGCTCTTCAACGAGGAGGAGATGACCTCGCTGACCGGCGACCTGGTGAAACTGACTCCCGCACCGGTAAGGCCGCTGATGATGCCCGTTCACATCGACGAGCAATAATTCCCTGAGGGTCGTCCCGCAGGCACACCCAGGAGCTTCCCGCAATTTCGCATTCCATTTGATTTGAGGCAGACCACCCATGACAGAAGACCTGATGCGGAGCCCGTTGGCGGACTACCATGTCTCGCAAGGCGCAACGCTTGCCGAGTATCACGGCGCAATTGTACCCGCGCGGTTCACAAATCCCGTTGAGGAACACCAGGCTGTCCGCACGGCCTCCGGGCTTTTCGACCTTTCTTTTCGGGCCAAGTTCGCGCTGACAGGACGCGACGCCCAGAGGTTTCTGCACCGCATCGTTTCAAACAACATCAACGTGCTGGCCGCCGGCCAGGGCACGTATGCAACGCTGTTGAATCCCCAGGGGCATATCCTCGCCGACCTCCGCATTTACCGCGCCGCAGACCGGATGCTGGTGGACACCGACGCCGACCTGCGCGCCAAAGCAATTGGGACCCTGCGCCGGTACATTATCGGAGACCAGGTCCAGGTTGAACCGCTTGAGACCTGCGCCCTGGCTTTCGAAGGACCCCAGGCGACGGGATTGCTGGAGAAGACATTGCACGTTGACCTGCCCGTGATGAAAACCTTTGAACACTTTGCTACGAATTTCGCAGGATATCCGGTTCGCGTGGTCCGAGTGAGCGGCACTGGCGAAGTAGGTTATGAGGTGTGGACGCCGTCCAAAGGCATGATG
This sequence comes from Acidobacteriota bacterium, assembly GCA_021780055.1. The sequence continues at coordinate 1,173 of JAJXZM010000264.1, read as the reverse complement.
GGTCTGTGGGGAGCGGCCTGCGGACAGGCGCCGAGCTACAGTATGCTGCCGTGTGGAACAGAGGCTCTGGAATCGCTGCGCATTGAAGCCGGCATTCCCCGCTACGGCGCGGAACTGGGCGAGGATACGCTGCCGCTCGAAGCCAATCTGATGGACGCTCTCAGCTTTAACAAAGGTTGCTACATCGGCCAGGAAATCATAGAGCGCGCTCGAAGCCGCGGCCACGTCAACTGGAAACTCGCGGGTGTCATCGTTGAGAGTGCCCAGCCGCCCGCGCCCGGCGAAAAACTGACTGTCGACGGGAAAGAAGTCGCCGAGATCACCAGCGCCTGCGTTTCGCCCACGTTGCAAAAAACCATTGCTCTTGCTTACATTCGCAAGGAGCACGTGGAGCCCGGCACGCGGCTCCAGACAACCTCGGGCGCGGCGGCCGAAGTCACTTCCCTGCCTTTCTATCGACGTGTGCCCGCAGACCCCGGAAATTGAACGTTTGTGCCGGTCGACGGCGCAATGGATTCCCGCCCCTGCGCCGACAATTTTGCAGGACTGTGGCCCGGAAGGACCGAGTCGCGAAAACCCTGAGCGAACAGAATTGACCGTGTTCACTGTGGGTAGGAAAGCAGCGGCCAGTTCTTTGCGATGTTACGCCCGCAGAATCAGCCCTTAACAGCGCGGGCGGGCCAGAATGGGTTCTGACCCGCTCGCATACCCCCGCTCCCGCAGACGGACGAGCCGCGCTGTCGCGCTGCCCGCAAGAGGGTCTTTTGAGTTCTTTCCCAACAAGACCCGGGATCGGTTCCCCAATCCCGAGCCCCGATGGTTTTCAGGAATCTTGTCTAATGCTCAACGTTCCACGGCAAGGCCGCCCTCGCCGTGGAACGCCAGTCGTTGTTACCTAACCAACTGAATCGGGAATGGCCCGTTGGTCTGGCCGGTCAGCTGGCTCTTGATGTATATGACGTAGCAGCCGGCGCCGATGGGTCCCCCGGTCTTCCAGTTGAATTGCCACGTGTTGGTTGTCGTGTCGTACTGATAGCCGCTATTCCCGGACGCCACAATGGACAGAACGTCGCCTGTGCTGGTATCTCCACATCCGACCGCAGCGTAGATCTGGACCACCGGGTTTGCGTTCGAGCTATTCACCACCGTGTTGTTGACATCCGCGTACTGCCA
>JAJXZM010000245.1 GCA_021780055.1 Acidobacteriota bacterium | reverse complement strand
CACCAGGGCGCCACGCCCTCCCCGAAAGGGCCGCCGGAAATAAAGCAGCAACCCGCCCGATCGCACAAAATCGCTGCTCCAGCAATCGACTTTTTCTAAGTAGGCCCATTTTTCATCAGCCTGCTAGAAGGGATGCGCGGGATTAAACGTTAAAACCACCAGGGAACCCAGCACCAGGAACACGAACCCCAGCACATAGAGCGAGGCCAGCGAAAAAACTCGCCAGCCGCGCGAACTTACGTAATCGTCAATCATCACCCGCACGCCGTTCAGCCCGTGGATGAACGCCAGCCATAGCATCACCACGTCGTAAGTCCGCCAGAAGGGCGTTGCATACCGCTGCGCCACAAAGTGGTAATTGATCACTTCAATGTTGTTGATGATGTGCATGATGGCAAGGTGCACGAGGACCATGAACAACAACACGACGCCCGATACGCGCATGAAGATCCATGCCAGAAGATCGATACCGCCTTGCGGCCTTGGCCGTCCCGCTCCGTTCATCCCTTCCTCCTACTTCACCACCCACGCCATCATGTAGATCGCTGCGGGCACAAAAATCAACACAAAAGCCACCACGACGGCGTAGAAAAGCTTTTTCTGCACCACCGTGGATTCCGGCCAGAAATCGATGATGATAATCCGAACGCCATTCAGGGCGTGGTACAACACCGCTCCGGCCAGCGCCACTTCCCCGATGCGAAATAACGGATGCCGAAAGATAGCCATAACGTCGTTATAGGCTGTGGGGCCCCAGCCGATCATCGCGGTATCAAGAATATGCGTCAGGAGAAAGAGAAAAACCCCAATCCCCGTGATGCGGTGCAGCAGCCAGGACCACTGGCCCTCGCCTCCGCGATAGGTGATGTATTTTGAAATTTTACCCATGGTAGTGCGGTACTCCCTCTGGAAGACGTCTTGGTGAAAGGGTCTTTCCGGTTGACTGAACATTGTAGGGCAAATATTCAATGGTTGGCAATGGGTTAAGTCACACAACTGTAAAACTCCACAGCCCGGCCAAAACCCATCGCTATTTGGCCGGGTCCCGTTTAGACTATTTCTCCAGTTCTCGCATAACAAACAAATGATCCTGTGCCGCTGAGGAGGCATTTCGATGAGAAACTTCAACAGCCTTTCCGAAAGGGAAATTCTGGCGCTGGCCATCTTTCTGGAAGAAGAGGACGAACGCATTTACGCCGATCTGGCCGAAGGGCTGCGTGAGAATTTCCCCGGCTCGGCGGAGGTCTTTGACGGCATGCGCGAAGAGGAATCCGACCATCGCCGCCGCCTGATTGAACTCTTCCGGCAGAAATTCGGCGAGCATATTCCGCTGATCCGCCGTCAGGACGTGAAAGGCTTTGTGCAGCGCCAGGGCGTCTGGCTGATCCAACCTCTCAACCTGCAGAAGATCCGCAACCAGGTCAGCGCCATGGAAGTTGAAACTCGCCGCTTTTACGAGCGGGCCGCCGCCCGCGCCACCGATGCAAGCATCCGGCAGTTGCTCGACGACCTTGCCCAGGTGGAACGTACGCACTCAACGCGCGCCGAGGCGCTGGAGCGTGAAAAGTTGGGCGCTGGCGAGAAAGAACAGGAAGAAGAAGCGCAGCGCCGGCTGTTTCTGCTCCAGATTGTTCAGCCGGGTCTTGCCGGTCTCATGGACGGTTCGGTCTCCACGCTGGCGCCCATCTTCGCGGCCGCCTTCGCCACCATGAGCAGCCACGACGCCTTCACGGTGGGTCTCGCAGCTTCAGTCGGCGCAGGCATCAGCATGGGATTTGCTGAAGCGCTCTCCGATGATGGCAACCTGACCGGGCGCGGCCATCCATGGCTCCGTGGGGCCATCTGCGGATTGATGACCACGCTCGGCGGCATCGGCCACACCTTGCCGTTCCTCATCGGCCGTTTTGAACTGGCCATGACCGTCGCCGTTCTGGTGGTGCTGGTTGAACTGAGCACGATTTCATGGGTGCGCCACCGCTACATGGATACCCCGGCTTTCTCCGCCGCCGTGCAGATTATGCTGGGTGGTGCACTTGTCTTCCTCGCCGGCGTCCTGATCGGCAAATCGTGAGAATTCAGCATTTGGTGAGGCGCTCCGTCTGGATATCTACACAATATCAACACGCGCGCTCGGTCCTGTAGATCGCAATATGCCAGCCTGCGAAAAGGTCTGGAATTACCCTGCGCCCCCCCTTACTTGATCTTGACGGGCTCCACTCCCATCTTCGGCGGGGCGTACCACCACAACTGGCCGGTGCTGTCGTAAAACTGCAGAGCCGGTTTCCCTTTGATGACAGCAATGCGACCCATAATGCGGTCCTGCGGGCCCATCAAAACGAATTCCCGGGCGGCAACTGCGTTGGGCACAGGCCTGGGCATAGCAGGCACACTCAGTTGCGCGTAGGCCCTGTAACCGGTCAATGACGCAGCGGCCGTCAGGATGATAAAAAGGACCAAGCCTCCCATCTTCCAGCGGCGATTTGCTTTTTCGAGCGCGCTGATGCGGTCAGAAAGATGGGCAATATCAAGGTTCGGATCAGTCATACCAAATCCTCCGTTCTGAATTTCCAAAACAACGGTGCAGCCATCCGGCACCTTCATCAGGTCTGCCGAATTCCCGCCCCTCACTCCGGCCGCGGCTGCAATCCGCTTCGTGTTCAGTTGGATGCAAGCATGCGGCCAGCGTTGCCACGCCGCCCGGCACAACTATTATCCGGCACGGGAATTCTCTTGACTTTTGTGGCCTAGCGTGGTAGCCTTTTGGGTGACGGCGGAAGGGTTGCCGAACTGCTGAGGCGACAGAATTAGACAGTCTGCTTAGACTTTTAATTCCTGCGTAAGTCATTGAAAATATTGAAGCATAAGTTTGGCACTAAAATTGTTTGGGACAGAAAAACACGTTTTTTTAAAAACGAACCGGAGAAGTTACTGAAGACAAAGGATCGGCCACCAAAAACAAAGCGGAACAAACCGAAAAACAAAGCGGGCCATTTTATTGAAAATAAAGAATGGTGAAAAACTAACCGGAGGGTGAAGACTGCCTGCATTTCTTCTGCTGAAAGCCGCCCGAACCACACTCTGAGGTTATGCCCCGACCAACACACCGGCCGTCAGGATTCCTGCGATTTTGCAGTTCCCGACCCAAAGGCCTTTCGATATTCGAGGAACTTCTCAAACCGCCGCGGCAATCCCTCACGCCGCGTAACTTGCCCCCGCTCGAACTTGAAGTCAAAGGCGCGTGCGCCCTCGAGTCCCATCGTCACCAGCGCCTGGATGTCCAGCCCCTGCTCGCCGCGATCCAGTTGCTCCGGGCTGGCGAAGATGGCCGGAGAACGCGGCATGAAACGCGGACAGCAATCCTCAAACGGCTCGCAGGAAATCTCATAGGTTCCAACGCGGCGGGCCAGGCGCAGGATCTCCTCCTTGTCGTCGCCGGCCAGCGGCCGGTAGATGGGCACGTCGATGCCCCGGTCGACG
>JAJXZM010000240.1 GCA_021780055.1 Acidobacteriota bacterium | reverse complement strand
GTTTTCTTCCGCCACGATTTCAGTGACGGCATTGTTGAAATAGACACCGCCGTCGAGCCCCAAATAAGTTTCCACCACCGTCGCCTGGCTGCCCTGCGCGGCAATCACCAGGTTGCGCGGATGCGCCACCCAGGGCTCCGCGCCGCCGGTCGAGACATAAATAACCTCTATGGGCTTTTCGAGGGCCACGCCCTTGGGGAGTTCAATGAGCGCGCCGTCTTCAATAAAAGCAGTATTCAGCGCCACAAACGGATGTTGCCTGTGGTTGGCGTAACGGCCCAGATGCGCTGTGACCGCGCCTTCCTGTGTCAACGCCTTTGCCAGGTTTGTGATTCTTGCGCCCTTTGGAAGATCTCTGACTGACGAAAGCCCTTCCGCATAATGTCCGTTCACAAACACCAGGCGCGTGCAATCCAGCCCGGCAAACGAGAGCTCCTGGACCTGCTTGCGAATCTTGTCGGTCAGTTCGTATGCCGCCGGCACGAAACGAACATTCGCCACCGGGGACACGTTGCAGTATTTCCAGTCCTCAAGCTTTGTGGTCGGGAAACCCAGTTCGGCAAAAGCCTGCATGCCCTCGGTGCGCAGCTTGCTGAGCCACGCCGGGGCTATTGCGGCCTGCCGGTCCTCAAACTCCCGGAAATCCTTCAGGTAAAGGTCTTCGCTTTCTTTCAGTGCAATCGCCATCAATCTCTATTTCCCTTTTTCGCTTGCCGCTACGCTCTCTCGCTTGCCGGCACAGTTTCATCCAGCCAGCTATAGCCCTTCTCTTCCAGTTCCAGCGCCAGTTCCTTGCCGCCGGACTTCACGATCCGTCCGTTGGAAAGCACGTGGACAAAATCCGGCACGATGTAATTCAGCAGGCGCTGGTAGTGCGTCACAACGATGATCGATCGATCTTTGCCGCGCAGCGAGTTCACGCCGTTGGCCACAATGCGGAGCGCATCAATATCCAGCCCCGAATCCGTTTCGTCCATAATGGCCAGCTTCGGTTCCAGCACCGCCATCTGGAAAATCTCGTTCCGCTTCTTTTCGCCGCCGGAAAACCCTTCGTTCACAGGGCGGTTCATCAACGTTTCATCCATTTCCAGCAGCTTGATTTTCTCGCGGATGTAGGTGAGGAAATCCATGGCGTCGAGATCTTCCGCGCCGCGGTGCTTCCGCGCCGCGTTCAGTGCCGCCCGCAGGAAATAAGTGTTGTTCACGCCGGGAATTTCCACCGGATATTGAAAAGCCAGAAAAATGCCTTCACGGGCGCGGATCTCGGGGGCCATCTCCATCAGGTCCTTGCCGTCGTAGAGGACTTCACCCTCGGTGACGTTGTAAACGTCGCGGCCCGCCAACACCTGCGCCAGAGTCGATTTCCCCGACCCGTTCGGTCCCATGATGGCGTGTACTTCGCCGAGGCCGACCTTTAGGTCAATCCCTTTCAGGATTTCCGTGTTGCCAACTTTGGCATGTAGATTCTTGATCTCAAGTAACATTCAGTTCTCCGTGTTTGAAACCGCTAAGGCCTTTGGGGCAGATTTACGTGGTTGTGAAACTCTGCGAACTTCAGGCCACCAAAGAAAAGCCGCAGACCTGTAAAACAAGCCTGCGCCCCCTTCGTTTGCAATCCTCCGCATGAAGTGAAGAACCCGAGGCAAGCCGTTTTGGCCGGTGTTCCGATGCTGCCACATCCGGAACTGGCGTTCGAATTCGGAGTTATCCAACGCTGCCTTCGAGGCTGATGCCGAGCAGTTTCTGCGCCTCGACGGCGAACTCCATGGGCAATTCGCGAAAGACTTCCTTGCAGAAGCCGTTCACGATCATGCCGATGGCGTCTTCCGTCGACAGGCCGCGCTGGCGGCAGTAGAAGATCTGGTCCTCGCCGATCTTCGAGGTGGAAGCTTCGTGCTCCACCTGAGCCGTCGGGTTCTTCACTTCAAGGTAGGGGAACGTGTGCGCCCCGCACTTGTCCCCCATCAGCAACGAGTCGCATTGCGAATAGTTGCGCGCTCCCGTTGCATTCTTCAAAATCTTGACCATACCGCGATAGCTGTTCTGGCCGTGTCCGGCGCTGATGCCCTTGGAAACGATGGTGCTGCGGGTGTTCTTGCCCAGGTGAATCATCTTGGTACCGGTGTCGGCCTGCTGGTAGTTGTTGGTGACGGCGACAGAATAGAACTCGCCCACCGAGTTGTCGCCCTGCAGGATGCAGCCGGGATACTTCCAGGTGATGGCCGATCCGGTTTCCACCTGCGTCCAGGAAATCTTGGAATTCACGCCCTGGCACTTGCCGCGCTTGGTCACAAAGTTGTAGATCCCGCCCTTGCCTTCCTTGTCGCCCGGATACCAGTTCTGGACGGTGGAATACTTGATTGTGGCATTGTCGAGCGCCACCAGTTCCACCACCGCGGCGTGCAACTGGTTTTCATCACGCATCGGAGCCGTGCAGCCTTCCAGATAACTGACGTAGGCGCCCTCTTCTGCCACAATCAGCGTGCGTTCAAACTGGCCGGTCTCTTTGGCGTTGATGCGGAAATAGGTGGAGAGTTCCATCGGGCAGCGGACGCCCTTGGGGATGTATGCGAATGAGCCGTCGCTGAATACTGCCGAGTTGAGCGTGGCAAAAAAGTTGTCAGTGTAAGGCACAACCGAGCCCAGCCACTTGCGGACCAGATCGGGATGCTCCTGCACGGCCTCAGAAAATGAACAGAAAATGATGCCCAGCTTCGCCAGCTTCTCTTTAAAGGTTGTTGCCACGGAAACGCTGTCAAACACCGCGTCCACGGCCACGCCGGAGAGCAACTCCTGCTCCTGCAGCGGAATGCCCAGCTTCGCGTAGGTTTTCAGCAGTTCGGGATCAACTTCTTCCAGACTCTTGGGCCTGTTGGCCTTCGACTTGGGAGCGGCGTAGTAAAAGGCTGCCTGGTAGTCGATGGGGTCGTACTTGATGTTGGCCCATTTGGGCTCTTCCATCGTCAGCCAGTGCCGATAAGCCTTCAGTCGCCACTCCAGCAGCCACTCCGGCTCATTCTTCTTGGCCGAAATCAAGCGGACCACGTCCTCGTTCAAGCCGCGGGGAATGGTCTCCTGCTCGATCTCCGTTACAAAGCCATACTTGTACTCTTGCGTGGCAAGCTCTTCAACGTTGTTGGCGGGCGTGGCCATAAACTTCGCTCCTTAGCTCAGAACTCAAAACGCCGGGCAACTTGCGCCAAGTCAAATTCAGCGCCGTCAGCGTTATTGTCTGTTCCACTCAATGCTACCGAATCTATACACCGGAGTCAAGATTATTGAGATACTTTTTTGTCAAGATTGGTGCTACCAGGGATGGCCGAATCCGCCAGCCGGCTTAAATTTTATAAGTCTTTATTTATCAATTAGGTGTAGCCAACATGATTGTTGGCTCGAGGAACAGATGGTGAAGTCTTCTATCTTATTGAGGTCAGGTTCACCGCCCACCGAAGTTCATTCGGAAGCCGACGCGGAAGAG
>JAJXZM010000247.1 GCA_021780055.1 Acidobacteriota bacterium | reverse complement strand
GTCAAAATCCTTTGCGGTTTCACCGTCAATGGTCACGACGGGCAGTGAACGGAAATCGCGTCGATGCTGGTGTTCAGATTCGGAGATAAATTGAGGCGCGCCCTCAGCCTCCGCCAGGACCTCCCCCGGAAATCGGTGGGGGAGGTGGTACTTGCGGATCATGATTTCCACGTCCACTCCGAATTCGTCGCGCCTGCCGAGGATTTCAATCACGCGGCCGGACAGCTGCACTCCAGGCCGGGGGAATTCGGTGAGTTCCACATCGACGATCATTCCATCCAGCTCGCGGATCTCTGCCTTATGTTTTGCTCGCCGCTCCCGCTTGCCTTCCGACTCTCCGCCGAATTGCCGGTGTCGGGCCCGCTCGGCAGCAGGCCGTTCCTGGCCGCGCGGAATCAGTATCTCGTGGTGGATGCGACGTTCAAAAGGAACAACATAGTTGAAATGCGCGCCGACCTTGAACTCGCCCACCACGGTCTTCTGCGCGCGTTCCGCAACCCGCAGGACCCGACCCTCGACGCGCGTGGAGGGTTTGGCATTGCGGGAAGAACGGCCGCGAAAGTCGGGACGCGACCTGACCACCTGAACCTCCACGCGATCCCCGTGCAGCGCCGGTCCCGTGGCGCCCGGCGGGATGAAAATATCCTGGTCGGTCCCTTCAAGCGGCTTGTCCGGCACCACAAATCCATAGCCGTCGCGATGGCCCACCAGGCGCCCGGTAACAATGTTGCTCTGAGCGGGTTTGGGCGGCGCCGGAGGCGCCCGATGTTCCCGAGGCTGCCTGTGCCTTTCACCCGCACGATTTTCCCGACTGGAACCCTTGCGCGCCGCCGGGTGATCAGTTTCCTTACCAGGGCGGCGTTGCAAGGCGAGAGAATACCGGCTCTTTTTTGATTCTCTTATCTTGCCGCCTTTCGAGAGGTCGTTCAGCACATGCTTCAGTTCGTGGGCCTGGCTTGAGCGCAAGCCCAGCTCGCGCACCAGTTCGCGGATGCGGAATGTTCTCTCCGGCTGTTTGCGGAAGACTTCCAGAACATCGGGTTGACTGAGGGTTGGGCGCATCTCTTGCATAGCTTAGCACTGAGCAGGACAAGGGGTATTGGTATTGTCGGGCCCGTAAAACAAGAACTAACCACTCGCAGGAGGGCTATTTTTGAAGCGGTTCAGGGCAATGGGGCGGGAGTGTGTTGACGATTGTCAGGACTTGCTTGAATCAGTCCGCCAGCCCCGGTGGAAAAAACGAAAATAGAGATAGATGTTTGCCGACATGGCCACGGCATAGATGCAAAAAGGAGCTGCAATTTCCGAAACACTGAAAAGGTAGCCCGTGAGCGTGATGCCACCCGAAGAAGCCCCCAGCCGCGCCACCTGGTTGATGCCCAGCGCCCGGCCAAGTTCGTCAGGTTGGACCATCTCTGTGAATGCGGTGCGCTGGACAGGTACGGCCATCACGCGAAGCGCTGGAGTAACCAGATAAATGGCCAGGGCGATGGCAAAAACGTGCCAGAAGGGAAGTAGCAGCAACAGCGCCGTTCCAATCCCTCGCGTCACAGCGATGCTCTTGACAAAACCCAGGGTCTGCTCCAAGCGGGGCGCGGCCAATAGAGCGAACGCCGCCAGCGCGCCGCTGGCAAACGCATAAATCGACATTTCTGATTTCGGAACGTGATAAACGATCACAAAGAACGGGATCAGAAACGGAACCACCAGCCCCTGCGTGAAGCCGTTCAAAATCCCCGTGAGCGTGAATTTGCCGATGATGGCCTTGCTATGCAGCCGGCGGAGATTGCCACGAACCTCAGCGATCCGGATAAACGGCAGAAACACCAGGCCAGCGCCTGAAATGAGCGCGGCATACAAGAACACGTCCTGAACATCGGCGTGTTTGGCCAGCAGCGCGCCCAGTGCTCCGAACATGCCGCTCAAAAATGTCAGAATTGAAAAGGTGAACGTCCTGTTCTCTGAGCCGGTCAGGCTGGTGATCACGGCGGTCTGGATTGGCTGCGCCGCTCCTCCAACGCCGCCTTCCATCAGCGATCCGGTCGCCGAATAGCCTCCCAGGATTGTGGCGATGAACAGAGGGAGCAGGCCGCTCGAAAAAAACACGATCATGGCACTGACCGGAAGCAGCAACCCCACCAGAAACAGCGTCCTCACCCTTCCCCAGGTATCCGTCAGGAACCCGAAAAGGAGACCCAGCACTGCCGTCGCAATGGCGGCCGAAGTATAAAGAAGACCTAATTGGAAAGGGCTGTAGTGGCGGGAGGTCAGCACCATGTAGGGAAAGGCAATGGTGATCATGCCGGCCGCAACGCTGCGCGACATGCGAAATACGACGAAGAGAAGCAACGGCCCACGGCGTTCACTCATAGGTTCTCAGGAGCGCGCTAATGAACAATTACTCAGTCTAGTATGGACGCCGATCTTGCGGCCATTCATCCTGCCACGTTCCTTGATGACCGCCTCACCGATGGCAGTAATGCTCCGAAGCGTATTGTGTTTGTTTGTCAGTGGAAATAACATGTTGCGTGACCGTGTAATCGATGTCGAGCAAGTGCGGCTTGCTGGCAGCATCTCGGGTGGGGCTCCGCTTGCGGATTCTTGATGAAAGGATCGTTCCCATGAAGGCAGGTGTTTACAGCGGCGTTGAAAATCTGAAATTGCAGGAGTGGCCAAAGCCGGAATTGAATCCTGGCGAAATGCTCGTGAAGGTGCGCTACGCGGGCATCTGCGGCACGGACATGATGATCCACGCCGGCAAACACCCGCGCGTTGTTCCGCCCCGTGTGCTGGGCCACGAGATTTTCGGCAGTGTGGTGGAAACCCGCGGTCATGTGGATTCCCAAATAAAGGAAGGGGACCGCGTAGCAGTGTTTCCGCTGATTTCCTGCGGCCGCTGCGCCCCCTGCCGCGAAGGCAATGCCCACGTCTGCGAGAAGCTTGGCCTGCTTGGCATCGACACTGACGGCGGTTTTGCGGAATACGTGAAAACAACTCCGGAGCAGTTGATACTCGTCCCGCCGGGAGTGGACGACGAACAGGCGGCGCTGGTTGAGCCGCTTTCCGTAGCGGTTCACGTGGTCCGCACTGCCGGGTTCACGGCGGGTGACACCGCGCTTGTTACCGGGGCCGGACCGATCGGGAACCTGATCGCCCAGGTGCTGAGGGCTGCCGGCGCGCGGCAGGTGGTGGTTTCAGAGGCTAAACCGTTCCGGCGGAACCTGGCAGAGCAATTGGGGCTCGCGGTTGTTAATCCGCTGGAGACAAAGCCCGCGGATTTGATTCGCCAGTTGACCGGGGAAAGCTTTGTGGACCATGTGTTCGAAGCAACAGGGGCCACGGCCGCCTATCGCGACGCTGTTCAGGCCTGCAAAGTCCGGGGCCACATTACACTCGTCGGACTTCCGAAATTGCCGCCCGAAGTGGACGTTCTGAATCTGGTTTTTAAGGAAATCCGGACCTCCGGCGCGCGCGTTTAC
>JAJXZM010000395.1 GCA_021780055.1 Acidobacteriota bacterium | reverse complement strand
ACCAGAACATCAGCGTCCTCGGCGCGAGGGGTCAATTCGTATCCCTGCCGCGCCAGCAATCCCAGCATCACTTCGCTATCGACCAGGTTCTTGGGACAGCCTAGGCTGACCATTCCTACTTTGGGCATAGATCGTTTCTTACCCCGTCTCACCGGAGTTATCTGAATGACAGAAATTTTATCACATCTAAGCGTTGTACTATGGGCCGGTGGGTGTCTTCTTCCAGAACAGAACGTGGCGATCGGTGCTCGCGGCCACGTAGTTTCCATCCGGTGAAAAGCCTACGGTGTCAATGGGAGAAGGGCTTTCGCTGAGCGTCTGGACAAGCTTGCCGTCATCCGCCGACCATATCCGTACGGACTTGTCTTCGCCTCCGGAAACGACCCATTGGCCATCCGGTGAAAACTCCGCCCAGCGCACGGGACCCTGGTGGCCGGTAAGCGTTTCAAGCAATTTCCAATCTGGGACCGACCAGATCCGGACTTTGCCGTCTTCGCTTGCCGTAACCAGCTTCTTCCCGTCTTGTGAGAATCTCATGCTGAGCACTGTGCCCGGGTTTCCCGGCAGCACGTCGACAAATTTACTGGTGCTCAACTGAACGACAATCGGGTTCGGGGAACCGCCGCCCGCAATCTGCGCCAGCAGCAACCAGTGTCCATCGGGAGAGAAGCTGTAGAGATTGGGCTCCCGGGTCAGTTCGGGAACCTTAATCTCCATCGCCTTGCGCGTGACGGGGCTCCACAGGATGAAAGCGCTGTTTTTGTACATCCCGAGATATTTGATTCGAGGGAAATAGCGCGGCGGCCCAAACCCCCCACCTGCACCAAACATTGCAACCTTGCCCTCCAGCGCGTCCTGCTGAATATTCCATATGAATCCCAGCAGCGGGGTCGGGTGGTCAGTCTGGCCCTTCGCGTGGACAATGCCGGTGCCCAGCAGAAACAGCGAGTTTGCGTCCACAAAATTGGCCGACTGGATGTCGAGATCGCGAAGATCTGCAATCTTGGGGTGGAGGACTTTCCTGATGCTACCTTGCGCAAGGTCCGACAAAACGATCTTGTCCTTGCTGACAATGGCCAGTGTGGAATTGTCCGGGGAAAAGGCGCCGTCCGGGGAATAATTTGTAGCCAGATGGCCTTCCACGCTCCCGCTGTTTACCCACACGTAGTTCTGCTGGCCAGAGGGAACCATCTCAACCTGGGACCAGCCCGGCCCGGCTCGCAACGCGGTTGCTTCGTACACGAGCCCTGCCAGCACCAGTCCGGCGGCTGCGAAGGCCCATCTTCTATTACGGTTTCGGGACATGGCGCTCAAACAATGGCTCCTTCTGAGATCCGCCCAACCAGTTCCCGGTCGGCCTCAAGAAAATTATATCCAGCCAGGTCCTGGCGCAGGACCCATTCGATCGATTCGAAAACTCTATTGATAACGCTGCCCTGGTAGGAATCCACGCGGAAAAAGATGACCTCGACGTAACGGTCAGGATAGCGATGGCGCAGGCGGTACACTTCCTCGCCGATTGTTGCGTCGATTCCCAATTCTTCGCGCAACTCGCGCCGTATGGCTGCCTCCAGCGCTTCGCCGTCCTTGACTTTGCCACCCGGGAATTCCCATTGCAACCCGTAAGGATCGGACCGATGTCGCTGGCAAATCAGGATTTCCTGCCCTCGAATAATGATTCCTGCCGTTACCAGAATGGGCTTTGATTCGCTCATGAAAGAATTTCCATTCTATCAGCCTCGACGCCGGCCGGGCGCTGCCATCAGGCAGCTTCGCTTTGCGGCACACGGGACAAATGCAAAAAACAAGCACCCCTTGGAAGGCAGCGAGTAAAGCTCAATCAGCCGCTTGGTACGTTCTTTGTTGACGACCGAACCATCATAGACTGAGATGCGCAAACAAAGCTATCGGCCACTCCTGCCTGTCTTATCTTCATGCGGTTTTGTCGCGACAAGTTTATCCCGGCAGGCAACTCGTCCGGCCTGGCGGCTTTCCTGCCATTTCAAAAAGAGGATGCTGCTACCCGGCAACCTTATGCGCTGCTATCCACGGGTGTATACTTTTGTCCTGGACAAAATCCTGTGTTTGAATTCCGGCACTCGCTCACCTCACCTCGAAAGGAGACCTTGCACATGTCAGGCGTTTACAAAATCACCGAGTTGGTTGGTACCTCCCCCGTCAGTTTTGCTGAAGCTGCAAAAGCCGCTGTCGCTGAGGCCGCCAAGACCGTCCGCCATATGGACTGGCTTGAAGTTGTCGGAGAAAGCGCCAGAATCCGGGAAGGCAAAATCGAAGAATTTCAGGTAAAGGTTAAAATCGGCTTTAAGATTGAGCGTTAGCCGCTTCGGCCCCGTACTCTGAGAGACGGGTGTCGCCAAAGAGTGACTCCGTTTGTGCATCGGCAAGAACGCAAATGTCAGCATTTGGGAACTATCTGTGTACCATGTTACTGTTGAGTCACCAGTCAACAAAACAATTAACCAGCGTGGATTCTGATAGATACACTCAAGCGCGAGGCTTTGGCTTGCGGATTGCAAAGACAATGACGGACCCTGAATTCGGGGGGCGAGTACTTTGGGATCGGTCCTGAAGTTCCACTGCCTGACCAGCAACTCGCTCCCCGAAACCCGGTAATTGGGCGTTCTTATGGACCCGAGGACGGAATTCGTAGAGGTCCGGGTTTATCGCCGCGAACGGAACAGAGAGGTCCTTTGCCGACTGACCTATCAGGTAACTCCTTTTCGTGACGGCCTGTTCCGCTGGTTCCTTGTTGCTGTCGAAGAACTCGAATAGCAGAAGAGATCAGATTTTTTCCCGGAATCCCCGCAGCGATGCTCCGCGAGGATTCTTCCCGTTCAGTTACCCCTGCGCCGTGTTCACCTGCAGGACCGCTGAGCCGCGGATCGCGTCATTCTTGAGGTTGTCAAGAGCGCGATTCGCGTCGCTCATCGGGTAAACTTCCACCTGAGTTCTGATCGGAATTTCGGCGGCGATGCGCAAAAAGTCATCGCCGTCCTGTCGCGTGTTGTTGGCCACGCTGCGAACCACCCGTTCGTGGTAGAGCAAGTTGTAGTCAATCGGTGGCGTGGGGCTCATGTGGATTCCCGCCAGAGCCAGCGTTCCTCCCTTTTTCAAAGCCTTTAATGCCGCAGGAATAATCTCTCCAGCCGGGGCAAAAACGATCGCCGCATCCAATTTCACCGGAGGTTCCGCCAGCGTTCCGCCTGCCCATTCGGCCCCCAGTTCCATGGCAAGTTTCTGGTGCCGTTCGTCACGTGTGGCGGCATAAACCTTCACTTCCCAATAGCGCGCCACCTGAATGGCCACGTGCGCCGCTGATCCGAATCCGTAAAATCCCAAGCTGCCTCCGCGCTGGATGCCCGCGAGGCGCAGCGAGCGAAAGCCGATAATGCCCGCGCACAGCAGCGGCGCTGCCTGCTGGTCCGGAAAGCCTTCCGGAATGCGGTAGGTGAACTGTTC
>JAJXZM010000462.1 GCA_021780055.1 Acidobacteriota bacterium | reverse complement strand
CAGGTTGGCTCATCTTTCAAAGTCTATGTGTATGCCCAGGCCCTGCTGGACGGCATTGGCCCATTCGACACCATCATGGACACGCCGGTGACGTTTCCCAGCCCCCAGGGGCTATGGGCGCCGCACAATTACGACAGCAAGTTCGAAGGAAGCATCACACTCCTGCACGCGCTGGCAGAATCCAGGAACGTGCCAGCGGTCAAGCTGCTTGCAAAAGTCGGGATCGACAACGTCATCAAGCTGTGCCGGCGTTTTGGAATTGAGTCACGGCTGGTCCCCAATCTGCCGCTGGCGCTGGGAGCTTCGGACCTGACGCTGCTGGAGCACACTTCAGCTTTTTCAACTTTCCCCGATGACGGTGTGCACATTGCTCCGCGTGAAATCCTTCGAGTCACTGATTACAACGGGCGTGTGATCGATGAGTTCCCTCCCCAAGTCACGGACGTTGTGCCGGCCGGCATTGCGCGGATTGAAACCTCCATGTTGCGCGAAGTTTTCAACTCCGGTACGGCCGTGGCCGCAAGGGGGCTTGCCCAGAAATACGACCTTGCCGGCAAGACCGGAACAACCAACGACTTTACCGACGCATGGTTCATCGGCTTCTCTCCCTCGATTACGACCGGCGTGTGGGTTGGGTTCGATGACCATCGCCCCTTGGGCCGTGGCGAAGAAGGTTCGCACGTCGCGTTGCCCATCTGGATGGACTTTATGACCACGGTCCTGAAGAACATGCCAGTGGAGCGTTTTCCGGATTCTCCGCTGCTCACTAACCCCAACCAGATTCAGCAGATTCTGGCTAGTACCGGATCCAACAACGTGACGGCCGGCGATTCAATTCTCGGCACGCTTGCTGCCAGCCTGTCACAGGCAAAGCCCGTCTCCGCAATTCAGCTGGTTCCCCCCACCATACAAACTCCGCCTCCTCCGCCGGCGGATTTGGCAGTTCCCCCGACAGCAAGGGCAACGCAGACAAACTAGAACGGCCGTCCTGCAATAGAACATCTTCTTCATCATTTTGAAAAGTGGTCGTACCCAGCCGATGCGAGGGGCGATTGGCTGCCGTCATTCCGAACCAACAAGACTTCGCGCGAACGACGAATCTGCCCGATGCATCGAAGCGGCAGACCTCGGTGGAGGGCGGGGACCTTCGCCAACCTCTGCTTTGGCACGGTGAATAGCAGTTCGTAATCTTCGCCTCCGTTCAAAGCAAGCTCCAAAGCCCGCTCCGGCAACTCGCCTGGCGGCCCCGGGACGCGGCCAGCCAGGACGATTGCCCCAACCCCGCTCGCTTCGCAAAGCCGAATCAGGTCCGTCGAAAGTCCGTCGCTGATGTCCATCATTGCAGAGGGCAGGCCCGAGCGCTGCAGCCAGCGACCCAGCTCGCAGCGCGGCTCGGGATAAAGGTGCGATTTCAAGGCCGAGGATTCCGGGCCTTCCTGCGCGCCGTGTCGACCGCGTTTTCTGGCGCGCGCCTGCGATTTCAGAATCTCGAGCCCTTGTGCCGAGCGGCCCAAACTGCCGCTGACAAAGATCTGGTCGCCCGGCCGTGCGCCGGAACGGAGCAATCCCCTGCCTCGAGGGACCTCGCCTGCCAGCGTCACATCGACCATGACGGTTCGCCGCACGATCGAGGTATCGCCGCCAATCACCTGGACCCGGAAACGGGCAGCAAGCTCCAATATTCCCTTGTAGAACTCTTCAATCCAGTGGCGGGACAATGCCCGCGGGAAAGCAACTGAAACCAGAGCAAAACGGGGATCGCCTCCCATCGCAGCGATATCGCTCAGCGACCGTGCCAGCGCGCGGTGGCCAACGGATCTGGCCGGATGCATGTCGGCGGTGAAATGGACACCCTCGATCGAAAGGTCTGCGGTCAGGACCAGATCGCGGTCGCGTCCAACGCGGACCAGTGCCGCGTCGTCGCCGATGCCCAGCTTTACCTGCGGCGACTGGCTTGCCGTCTTAGCCTGCAGCCACCGCACGAACTGACCTTCTGATTGAAAGATCATCTCCGCTGTAGTATACATTCAGCTTTGCTTTTCAGCCCCTGTGTTTGAAATGACTGCGGCTTGCGTGCTCGGGCCGCATTCTGCGCTGCCTCACCAAGCTTGTCGTACGCAAAATTGTCTGTGGACTTAGCGGAGGCTTCAATGATCACGCGACGAAAATTCATACAATCCAATATGCTCGGGCTTGCTCTCCCGCTCACCGGGTCGGCCACAATCGCAGCGGGGGCCTCCAGCAGCGAAACTGCTGCTTCGGAGGCAAATATCCAGGACGAGCGCGACTACTGGAACGACTGGCCACAGTACCTGACTGAGCAGATGAATAAAGCGCGCGCCTGGCGGCTTAAGGACCTTGGCGCCTTACGCAGCGAATCCGAGGTTCGCGCGAGAATTGATAGGGTCCGTTCCAGTGTCTGGAGACTTGTCGGAGGGCAGTTCGACAAGACACCCTTAAACCCACGAACCACAGGGGCCATTGACCACGGCGTCTATCGAATCGAGAAGATCATTTTTGAAAGCCATCCGCAGGTTTTTGTCACCGCGAATCTCTACGTGCCGAATGGCCGAAAGGGCCCGTTCCCTGCTGTTCTTGCACCGCTGGGTCACACAACGAACGGCAAAGCCTACCGCAATTACGCTTATGTGTACCAGACGCTGGCGCGCAAGGGATACATGGTTTTGGCCTTCGATCCTTTCGGCCAGGGCGAGCGCTACCAATACCTGGATCCGAGAACAAAAGAGCCTCTCTACGGGCCAACCGGAGAACACTCTCAGGCAGGCAGACCCATGCTGCTGTTTGGTTCGACGTTTGCGCAATACCGGGCGTGGGATGGTGTGCGCGCCCTTGATTATCTTCTCTCGCGCCCCGAAGTTGATCCGGAGAAGATCGGACTGACGGGGCAGTCCGGTGGCGGAACGATGACGATGTACCTTTGCGCTCTTGAACCGCGCATCAAAGTTGCCGTGGAGGTTGACGGGAATTCTGAAAATCTCGCCGGCCCGTCCTACGCTCCGCCCGGAGCCGTGGCTGATGCCGAACAAAACCTTGTCTACTCTCTTCCAGAGGGCATTGATCGCGGCGACCTGCTGATGGCGTTTGCGCCCAGGCCTTTGCTGATGATCTACACTCCCATCGACAAGGGTGCCACGTATTCGCCCACCTACATCGAAGGAACAAAAGAAGTCTTCAAAGAAGTCCAGTCAGCCTACAAATTGATGGGTGCAGCAGAGAAAGCGGAGCTTTTTGCAACTTCTCTGCCCCATGATTACGACTTCTTCAGTCGTCAGGCTGCATATCGCTGGTTCAACCGATGGCTTGGGCAGGAGACTTGGGGAACCGAGGAAGAAGAGTATGACGAGCCGGCGCCCGGTGCGTTGAATTGTACCTCGACAGGTCAGGTCCTTACGTCGCTGGGGGGGCGAACCGTCGTCCAGTTGAATGCAGATCGCCTTCAGAAGTTGACGCCCGCCAATCCCTTG
>JAJXZM010000466.1 GCA_021780055.1 Acidobacteriota bacterium | reverse complement strand
CATCAGAGGCATGGCCAGGTCAAGAACGGCGAGGTCTGGCGTCAATTCCTGGGCCAATCGCGTGGCCTGGTGGCCATCGGAAGCTTCTCCGACGACCTTGAAACCCTCCTGTTCCAGGAGGGCCTTCAGTCCCTGGCGGACCATTTGGTGATCATCTGCCAGAAGGATACGTATAGGCATCTTTACCCTCCGAAGGAACCAAGACTGAAATTTCCGTGCCTTTGCCGGGACTGGAATTAATTATACATTCACCGCGCAAAGGAATCACCCGTTCTCTTATTCCGATGAGTCCCAGTCCAGACCTTCCTTTCTGCCCCAAAACGGACTGGACATCGAAGCCGGTGCCGTCATCGGTTACAGTCAAGTGGATCTTGTGGTCCTCTTTTTGCAGCCGGACGGCAACGTGATTGGCCCCCGAGTGTTTGGTGATATTGTTCAAAGCCTCCTGAGTAATACGATAGAGGGCGACCTCCACCTGTGCGGGCAAGCGGCCGGCCGTATCCCCTTCAACGGTGATCCGAATTCCGAATCTTTTTGAGACGCCCTGCGCCAGGAATTCGAGCGCCGGAATCAGTCCCAGATCATCCAGGATGGTCGGACGCAACTCATGGGAGAGGCGTCGCAATTCAGACTCAATCTGCTCAATCAACTGCTTGATCTCCGTGACGGTCTGCTGGCCGGAAGCAGGGAGGGACTGGGCCAATCCGTCAATGGCGATATGGACCGACACCAGGAGCTGGCTTGCCTCATCGTGGAGTTCGTGGGCAATGTGCCGGGCACGCTCTTCCAACGTTTCATTCAGCCGGTGCAGGGCCTGTTCAGCACGCTTGCGCTCCGAGATGTCGCGCGCAATGCCCTGCACGCCGACAGGCTTCCCGTCGCTCAGAATCGGACGGGCGCTAACTTCCACCATGAGCGGGTGGCCGTCTTTGGTGATGATCTCAAATTCCTGGGTCCCGCCGCCGCCGCCGCTGATCAGTTCCTGGAACATCCTCGCCGCGCGCTCGAAATATTCCAGTGCCAGAACTTTTACAGGGATGGGCGGAGGTTCATCCCGCCGATACCCGGTGAGTCTTTCCCCGGCCCTGTTGATTGATGTGAGCCGGCCCTCAAAATCCGTGGTGAAAACGATATCGTTGGCGTTTTCGAACAACTCACGGTAGCGTTCCTCACTGGCCTGCAGCGCGGCGTTTGTCTCCCGGTAGCCGCTGATCGTCATCTCATAGGGGGCAAGGCTTTCGATCAGGAATTTTGCCGACGACTTCAGCATATCGGAAAAATCCTGGATTTGGGGCATGCTTGAAACGATCTGGCCAAAGGCATCGTAATGGAGAGTCACCATTTCGATGAGGCTCGTCTCGTGGCTCAGACCGCGGCGTCCCAGTTCATAGGCAACTTCCAGGGCCGCTTCGTCTGTTTTTTCCAGGTAAGTCCGCAACGCCGAAGTGTAGGCGTTCATGAGTTCGCGTTGGCCAGTTTTCATCGCGGTCTCCCTTGATAAGTGGCAACAACCACGAGTGCGTCATCTGTCTCCAGCCCGTCGCGCGAAAGGATGGCTTGCGCGGTCTTTTCGGCTCCGTCGAACAGAACCATGCCGTCTTCGAAGCCGCGCCGGATGCCGTCCGTTGCCAGAACTATCGTGTCTCCGGGGGCGACCCTCAACGCCGTGGCGCGCAACGGAGGAAAGTGAATGCCGACAACTCCCTGGGATGATAACAAAGACTCGTACACGCGATTCCCATCGGCCCCTGAGCGTATCAGCAGGCCTGCAACATTCCCTACGCCCAGCCATTCCATTGAATCCTTCACCCCATCGAGAAGAGCCACGCTCATCACGACTCCCCTTGTACTGCGCAACTTGTAGCTGCAATGTTCGAGGATCCTGACGAGTGGCTCGCCCGAATGCTCGTCGACGGTGCTCAGCGCGAGCGTTGCAGCCTCGGCAGCCGCCTTGCCGTGCCCAAGTCCGTCTGCGACTGCAATCAGGACCTCATTCTCATGCTGCTTGACCAGATGCAGATCCCCAGACAGGGTTTCACCCTGCACCTGCCTGCCGGCCACACCCCACTCGACAAAGCCTCGATTCATTCCTTCCACTTGATGGCGGTTACGGTTGTCCCACGTCCCTTGTGGGAAACGATGGCGAACTCGTCCATCATTCGCCGGACACCTGGCAAGCCGAGTCCCAGCCCGCCGGAAGTGGAGTAGCCGTCCTTAAGCACGGCTTCGACATCCGGTATACCAGGGCCTTCATCTTCGGCTTGGATAACGATGCCTTTCCTGGGCTCCTTGTTGATAACCCAGCAAATGATGCTTCCGTTTTTTGCGTAAAGCAGGAGATTTCGCGCCAATTCTGAGATCGAGGTCGCGATCACAGCAAGATCCGAGGGCTCAAAGCCCAGGCGGACGCCCAGTTCGCGCCCTTCTTGGCGGGCCGCAAGGATATCTTCATCGGACTTAATCAATACTCGAACTTCATTTCCCGTAACGGCCATGGTTGATTCGTTTCGTGCTGCGTTCCATGTACTTGAGACCTTCTTCCAGGTCCAGCACGGTTGCAACACCTTCCAGCTTGAGCCCAAGTTGGACCATAGAAAAAGCGACTTCGGGTTGAATGCCGACGATTACCGTCTGTGCCCCACGCAACCTGATCATGCTGGCGATTTCACTAAGGGTCCGGCAGGCGAATGAGTCGAGCACGTCCATCGCTGTGACATCGACGATCACGCCCCGGGAGCGGTAGGTTCCAACCTGTTCCGTCAGTGCGTCGCGAAGCACGATCAGGTCGGCATCCCTCAAGGCAGCCTGCACTGATGCAATCAGGTATGGCCCTTGCTTTAGAATTGGAACCTGCAAAGTTTACCTGCCTCTCTCCTGTTCAAAGGGACCGTCCAGCCGCGTCACTTTAAAGCCCAGGGTTCTGTCAGCCTCTTCAATTCCTTCCCGCAGGTCGCAAACGGTGTTCATCTTGGATAGATCAACCCCGATCGTAACCAGCGTTTGCGCAATCTCGGGCGAGAGGCCTGTAACGATCGCCGTTGCCCCCAGCAGCCGCGCTGCTTCCACCGTCAGAACCAGATGGTTGGCGACAGTCGAGTTGATGGAGGGTACACCCGTAATGTCGATGACCACAACCTTGGCTCTATTGGCCCGGATGCCACGCAGAAGTTGTTGCGTTAGCTGGCGCGCGCGCTGCGGATCGATGACGCCGACGATGGGCAGGATGAGGAGCCCTTCGCGTACGGGCAACACCGGTGTGGAAAGCTCCCGGATGGCGTCCTGCTGCTGGCGAATGATCCTTTCGCGTTCGTGCACAAATCCGGCGGCAACCGTCACCGTGATCCGTCGTGCGGCAGGCTCAAAAGCATCCAGCATGCGGCTGAGCAGCGCCAAACTGGACTCGCTTAGTTCGAAAAGGGACCTCAGCAGCACGTCCCGCAGGAGAAGAACGATCCCAATAATTTCATCCGTTTCCACACCGCGGGGGATGATCCTTTCCGAAAGATTCCGTGCGTAGGCTTCCATGGCCTCAACGTCACCTGTTTCCAGGACGTTGATGTAATTGTCATAAATGGATGTGGTTTCGGTGATGATCTCCTCATTGGTCATCGCCGTCAACATGCGAGCTTCGGTGATGCGGCGGGCCCACTCCTCCCGGAGGCGGGTCCTGTTTTTGCGTAGGTGGGCAACGAGTTCTGGAAAAACATCGGCGGCCCCGCCTTGAGCACCGGGACGGGGGGTCACTTTTCTGGCTGCAGACATAGGGAATACCCTCCTTGTTTGTATGTACTTTTCATTCTGACCATGGCATGTCCCATAGCAATGCAGCCGTGAAGTCTTGTAAACCTGCACCCGGGTTTGAGTAAGGGAATGTCAAAATACCAGTCCCCTCCGGTGTCATCAGGCTACCTTACGGTCGGTTCGCCCGACTGCATGGTGTTGAGCAATTCAGCACCCCGGCGAAATGCGAACACAATGAACGATAGCCAACCAAACCCCCACCGTTATTTTATCGTTTAGAGTTTTGCGCTTTATGGGGCAACGTGTCAAATGCTTTTGATCGGTCGGCTCCTTGGGGTCCCAATGCCGGGAATCACGAGCATCCTCATCGTAGAACAGGGCGAAACTCCCGGTTGGTTCCTGGGCAAATCCCACTTGTTCTGGCCTGCCTTGCCGCGTCCTAAAAAGAGAATTGCCACGCTGGAAAGTTGCTGGCGCAATCTGCAAAACATTTCCGCAAACGGAATTGATTTGCGCGCATTCCAGATACCTTTCGCGTTGCCAGATCATAATTAAAGCAGGGTCGTGCGAAGCTCGCAAACTATTCACGTCCTTGCCGTTACAGGGCGATCATGTCCACTTGTAAATCTGGCTCGTCAGGCCACTCCCCGTTTGGAAGGTGATGTGCACGTCGCGTTGCCGGTCAGTGCCATTCAGAGGTAGTGCAGATGGCCGGAGCTTTTGCGGCTGTTACAACTCGTTATGGAATACTGCCTCCCGACGAGGTGGTATTTGGTTCCTCAGACGCTATGGGCGAAGTCCGGAACAAGCTTGAAAAAGTGGCTTGTACCGACGCTCCTGTCCTGATCCGGGGAGAGGCCGGGACTGGCAAAGAGTTCTTAGCCAGGCTCATTCACAAGAGATATCCCGGGGAGAATACACCGTTTCACAGGGTGACTCCTGCGGGCAGGGTCGGATGGCGAAAAAGCGCCAGTTTTGTGGTTCCCAAATATGAGGCCGGCGGCGCCAACGGCAATGGCCACTCCCGGCCAGGGGATTCCGGTAGGCCCGGTTGTATCGGAACGCTTTACTTTGATGAAGTGGCTGAACTGAGTTTCACATTTCAACGGAACCTGATGCACCTGCTGCATGATGACAATTCAGCCGGGACGGGACCCTCGGAATACTGTTCCCCTCTGTTTCGCACGATCTGCAGCACGAAGCATGACATTGAGCATGAAATGAGCCTGGGGAATTTCCGCGAAGACCTTTTTTATTCCATCAACATTGTCACCCTGTACCTGCCGCCTTTGCGCGCGCGGCGAGAGGACATTCCGGGATGGGCGCAGTACTTCTGGAAGTCCTTTCAAGCTGAGTTTGATTTGGATACGCCAGCACCTCCCGATCCTCTGCTTGCCGCCCTTCGGGAGCACGATTGGCCGGGCAACATCCAGGAACTTGCCAATGTAATGAGGCGCTATGTGCTTTTGGGATCCGAAGACAAGATCATTAACGAGTTGACTGAAAGATTAAGCCCGCGGCCCGGCGGCGAGGTTCCTGGCGCGCGCATTTCCCTCAAGGGGTTGGCGCGGCGGGAAGCCCAGGAAGTTGAACGCAAGATCATTTTCAAGACACTGCGCGAAACACATTGGAACCGAAAGCGGGCTGCGCGCGTGCTGAATATCAGCTACAGGACTCTGCTCTGCAAAATCAAGGAGGCTGGCGTGCCTCCAAAACGAATCGTCGTGAATCGGGAGAAACAAAATTGAAAAACCACACTGAACCCAAGCACGGCATACTAAATCTTGAGTATCTGGAAGCGACCGAATTAAAGAAGCGAGCAGCCGAAGATGCTGTTAAAGATGCCGATTACTACGCTTTCATTACCCGTCCCCGACAGGTGAGGTCCGAGGGCTCTAACGGCCTCAATCAGGTTTCCGATTTCATGAAGTCCAACAAAGACAGCGGCTTAAAGGTAGGTTCTCCGGAAGGACTAGACGGCCTGTTCATCTGTTCGAATGACGGCGGAGACAAGTTGCTTCTTTCAGACGAAATGCTGCAGATTTCACTTGCGGACGAAGTCGCGGCCCTTGCAGCTGAACCTATCCGCATTTTCCATGTCAAAGCCCCGGCTCCATGGGTGGCAGAGATACGGGCCGGCAAGGCGTGAGACCCTGTGCGCGGCGTCAAATCCCTGCGGCATTCCGTATTCAGATTATTCCAACACCCTCAATTCCCCTGAGTTGGAACCAGTTGGCTGCCCGACGAAAAGTTCTCGTTTCGACGATCTGCCGGGCTCCATTTTCTCAGGAATACGCACGGCACGTTTGCAAATCTGGCAGGTTGTCCGTACCTGCAAGGTTTTTCGCTCCGGTTGAACCGGCTAGTTCCGGTTTCATGCGAGGCGCCGCGTCCGCAGTCTAGAGGTTTGAAGTGTTTGCACACTCCCTAGAGGTGAAACAAAGTGCAAGACAATTCTCATGCGCGAATGAGTTTGCGTGGTCGACGGGGAATAACCCACAGAACTCCACAAAACAGTGGCTATTATGCCTGGCGAGCGAGGCTTGTAACTTGTTGTAAAGACAATCTGTATTGGTTTCAAGATCTGAGGCTTCCGTGTTCTCGAAAAGCCGGTTTGATTTGGCATGCAGAGTGCGAGTAGAAGAGGGAACACGTTTCCTGAGATTGCCTCACGAACTGTGTTGGAGAGACTTTGCATAGGGTAAATCCCTGATACTCCCGCAGTTTTCAAGGAATTGTCGTGAGTGGCAGCCCGATGGTGGGTTCGGAAATCCTTGAGATCTGATGTGAGTTTGGGAAGAGCGAGAAGAGAAGAAGGTATGGGAGTAATTTCAAATATCCTTGAGGGCAAGTCGGTTTCTTGCCATGATCTTCCGCCCAAAGAAATGATCTTTGGTGCGTCCGAGGGGATGCGGGGACTTCTGCAGATTGTTGAGCAGGTTGCCGGTGCCGGCGTGCCGATCGTCATTCTCGGAGAAAAGGGGACGGGGAAAGAAACTCTTGCGCGATTCATCCATTCATGCAGCCCAGGCGCCAAAGCGCCGTTCCTTAAGCTAAGCCACCAGTTCCGGGATGGCCGTGCGAATGATGATGTGGCCTTTCGCTTGGAGGAGCCTTCCGTCGGTGCGCGGGATGAGCTTGCTTGCGAGGGAGGTTTAGAGGGTCCGCCGTGTACCTTGTTTGTTGAAGAGGTTTCAGGGGTTTCGCAAGATCGCCAGTTGGAGCTACTACAGTTGATTCGAGGTTCCAGGCCTTTAATTTCTATGGATGGTGCGGATATCCCGGTAGAGCTACGTGTTATTGGCACCAGCACCCAGGACTTGGAACAGGATGTGGCAGCAGGAAGGCTCCGCGAAGATCTTCATTCCTTGCTCAGCGTGGTCAGGCTGCGCCTTTCCCCTTTGCGCGACCGCAAAGAGGACATTCCTCAGCTCGCCTACTATTTCTGGCAGGTTTACAGCGATAGATTCGGCTGCCAATCGCCGGCCCCCAGCCTGCAACTGGTCCGGCGCCTGCAGGAGCATGCCTGGCCCGGCAATATTCGTGAGCTCGAAAACGTCATGAAGCGTTACGTAGTTCTGGGAGCCGAAGGAATCGAGGGTCTTGGTAGCTCACCGCAGCTTCAGCGTCCGGTTGCGCCGGCGCTTCCCGCTCGGCGTTCCGTCTCGTTAAAGCAATTAACCCGTGAGGCCACCCAGGCGCTGGAGCGAAAGATCATTCTGAAGACCCTGCAAGAGACCCAATGGAACCGCAGGCAGACGGCGCGCGCCTTGAACATCAGCTATCGCGCCCTGCTTTACAAGATCAAAGAGGCTGGATTGCTGCCGGAGCGGCCAGCGGACGACGTTGAGCTGTCAGGAGTGAGCAGCCAGAAATCTGATCGAAGGGTGGCTTGAACAAAGGGCAAGGCATGTCAGTTCTCAATACTCCATTCGCAAACGGCAACATCGCATCAGCCGATTCGGTCTGGTACGCCGTTCATACGCGCCATCAGCATGAGAGATTGGTGGCGCGGACGCTTGCCAA
Organism: Acidobacteriota bacterium; assembly: GCA_021780055.1. The sequence goes on along the minus strand of JAJXZM010000466.1, from coordinate 6,089 downwards.
TAAAGGGTTTGAAACTTTTCTCCCGCTCTATACGGAAGTCCGCCAATGGAGAGACCGCGTAAAGAAAGTGGAAGTGCCGCTTTTCACCTGTTACGTATTCCTGCGGGGCGATCTTGACCGCCGCCTCCCGGTTCTGACAACGCCCGGAGTTCATGGGCTGTTATGCAGTGCGGGGAAACTCGCCGGTATCCCCGAAGAGGAAATCGAGGCTGTGAGGAGCGTAGTTGAGAACGAAATTAATGTCGAGCCGCATCCCTTCCTGAAGTGTGGCGACCTTGTCCGGGTGAAATCCGGTGCACTCCGGGGGTTGGAAGGGTTTCTGGTAAGGAAAAAGGGCCAAGCGCGTCTGGTCATATCTGTAACGCTGCTTGAGAGGTCTATCGCGGCGGAAGTTGATGCGGGCATCGTTGAGCGGATTACAGCGCCGCAAGCCAGAGCAGGCACGCGCTGTGCTTTGACCCCAATGGCCAGAGGTTGGGGTTTGGGAAATGAGCTGCTATCGCCACTCCGAATGGGGGCGTAGCAAGCAGTTCCGACAAAAGAAACGATATCCGAGGTTTTAATGAGTTTCCCGATGCATGATGGGAGGCGGAAAATGTCTCGAATTTGGCTTTGTCTCTCGGTTTTTGTGGCCGTCGGGGTGGTGAAGGTTGCGGCCCAGACCGCTGATCCTTCAAGCCAAACTGTTCTGACAGCCGGTAACAACACGCAAATGGAAACAACCGACGACTGGAATCGCCGCCTTCAGCAACTGGTTCATTCGGCCGTCACCAATGCCAACAACAGCCCGTCGCCGGGCGATTACCGCATCGGTCCGAACGACGAGTTGCAAGTTACCGTTTTCGACGCGCCGGACCTGAGCCAGACCGTTCGGGTCTCTGGAGATGGCAACATTTCATTGCCTTTGCTGGGAACTATCAAGGCCGTCGGACTGACGCCGCGGGAACTAGACCTGGTTTTGCAGGCCCTGTTACGTCGCACCTACATGAAGGATCCACAAGTCACTGTTACGGTTACTGAAATGCAGAGCCACAGCGTTTCCGTGCTTGGGGCTGTTAAGGCGCCCGGCGTCTTTCAGATTCGCGGGACCAAGACGCTTCTTGAAATGCTCTCCATGGCCCAGGGTCTCACACCCGATGCCGGAAATGCCGTGTTGGTCATGAGGGGGGCTGGCGATGACTTTGCTTCTAACCAAACACCGACGGTTGGAGCGAAAGGCGTTGCGGCGGCTGGCGTCCAGGGCGGAACTTCAGCCTCTTCGTCGTCCGCATCTTCCGCAAATACGGTAGAGGGGAAGACAATTGAGATCAGCCTGAAACGACTGCTTGATTCGGGAGATTCCAAGTACAACGTCGCCGTCTATCCGGGAGACATTATCAAGGTCAAGGCCGCTGGAATTGTCTACGTTGTCGGCGATGTCATGCGGCCGGGTGGGTTTCCCATCCAGGACAACGAACATATGACCGTTTTGCAGGCAATATCGCTGGGGCAGGGAATTGGTCCGGATGCTCACATGAGCCAAGCCAAAATTATTCGAGTTGCAGAAAATGGGCAGCAAATCGAACTGCCTGTGCGGCTGAATGAGATTCTGGCCGGAAAGGCGCCTGATCTTGTGCTCCAGCCAAAGGACGTCCTGTTCATTCCCAAGAACGGGGCGAGGTCAACCGGCAAGGCTGCACTTAGGACATTTACCCAGTGGATCATCTGGCGGGGGCTCCCTTAGACGGTGGCGGAAATAATCTGGAAACGTTGGAGACTCTCATATGACGGAAGAAAACAAGATTGAACTTTACAAGGGGGGAGTTCTTTCGAGGGCGAGAAAGCTTACGGCGACAGTTGCAAGCCCGAGCTTGCCAGATCCTGACGCTGATGTAGATTTGAACTACGTCGTGCGTGTACTGCTGGAAAACTACCGCACGGTTCTTGTTTCCGGAATCGCTCTGATGCTGGCTGCTTTGATTGTTTCTCTCTTCATGAAGCCAGTTTATCGAGCTCAGGCAACCATCGAGATCAAGCAGGCTACGCCGGACATCGAGAGCCTCGAGCAGTTACAGACTCGGAACATGGCCCCCAACAATGTTGTTATGACAGAGGTTGAGACGGAGATTGGGATCCTCAAGAGCGATTCACTAGCCCGACAGGTGATCAATGAAGTCATTCTGGCGAAACAGCCTAAGTCTGCCCATTCGGGTATTTTCAGCGGAGCATGGCACGCCTTCGTCCATTGGTATGCAGGCTCTGACAACAACGATTCTTCTGCCCAGAGGAAGTCGAATGATGATGGCTCTGGCTTGGCGGCGAACGTCTCACCCGAATCTCAGATGAGTCCCGGGGCTTACCAGCGTTTGGTGGACAATTTTGAGTCGACCCTCAATGTTTCACGTATCGGAAGCAGCCGGCTGGTTGCGATCAGCTATGAGAGCAATGACCCTCGCATGGCGGCCCGTGTGGTTAATGCAGTCGTTTCCCATTATCTGCAGCTTCACCAGGCGTCTACTGACAAATTTACAAAGATGCTGGCCAAGCAGATCCATGAAGCACGAACAGAATTAGAAAAGTCAGAGCAGAGGATGACACGCTATGCGCGCCAAAATGGACTGCTCTATTTGGAAACCAATTCGGGTACCTCTCAAAATATTGTCAATGAGCGGCTCCGTCAAATCCAGGACCAGTGGACTGCGGCGCAGGCCGACCGCTACCAGAAAGAATCGGTCTACAACCTTATTCAGAAGGGAGACTACGGTTCACTCCCCGGCGTTTTCCAGGATAAGCTTCTGCAGGACCTAACGAAGAATGTGGCAGACCTCAAAACTCAGTATGCGCAGTTGTCTTCGACGTTTACTGACAGCTATCCCAAGGTTCAGCAGGTGAAGAGGCAGCTTGCGGCGGCGGAAGAAACTCTGGCCCGTGAACGACAGAGAGCTGCCGCAAACATCACCAATGATTACCTTGCATCTGTCCGGCGTGAAGCTCTTATGGCGCGGGCCTACGAGCAACAGAAGATCGCGGCTAATCAGGTGGCAGAAAAGTCCACTCAGTACGACATCTTGAAGCGGAATGCGGACTCTGATAACCAGCTTTACGAGAACATCCTGCAGAAGGTCAAAGAGGCCAGCTTGGTGGCCCGGATCAAGTCGAACAATGTAAACGTCATAGACCATGCGGTGCCGGAATTTCTGCCTGTCAAGCCCAAGATTTTGTTCAACATGGTCCTTGGTCTGATTCTAGGGCTGGGCTTGGGAGTCGGAATTGCTTTCCTGCGGGCCCACTTTGACACCACATTAAAGACGGTCGAAGAAGTAGACCGTTTCCTGGGTCTGCCTGCTTTGGCGATGATCCCGGCGGTGGGTTCTCTCAAGGAACTGGTTGCGGATGGGAACCACAACAACGGCAATGGCCACGGTCTGGTGATTCCCGACATACTCGATACATCGCAGATGACAAAGTCTGAGAGCCCTTGGTATCGAATTGACAAGCAGATCCAGCAAAAATACTCACCGCTGGTGGAAGCCTTCAGGTCCCTGGGAAGCTCTGTGATGCTGGAAGCTGCTGGCCGGAAGCGAGTCTTGCGGAGCATTGTCGTCACGAGTTCCCAGCCTGGCGAGGGAAAAACCACGGTGTCGGTGAACCTCGCGATCGCGCTGGCCCAGCAGGGCAGCCGGGTCATCCTTGTGGACGCCGACATGCGGCGCCCTGCGGTCCATCGAGCGCTCGGCTTCCGGAATATTCGCGGACTGTCAAGCTACTTGAGTGGTTTGAGCGAGTGGGCCCCCTGTGTTTTGCCCGGTCTCTCTCCGGGGCTGGATACATTACCTGCTGGCCATTCGCCAAAGAATCCGGTCGCCTTGCTTTCGTCTTCGCGGATGAAGCTGCTGATCAGCCAGCTTCTTGAGGAATACGACTATCTCATCATCGACTCACCAGCGGTCATGCCTAACCTGATAGATGCCCGCATCCTGGCTGGCCTGGTTGACGGCAGCATCATGGTGGTTCGAAGCGGGATGGCACCGCGCGAATTTGTCATCCGGGCGCGCAAGCAATTGAACAGCGTTGTCGGTGTGGTTTTGAACAGTATGGATGTGCGGTCGATGGAGTACTACTACGGTTACGACTCGTACGGATACGGCAATACGGCAAACGAAGAGGATTCCGACCGGGCTCCGTATGAGAAACGGATAGCAGGGTGACCTGCGCGATTTGACTGGCAGCCTGAGCAAAGAAGGGTTCAGATTCTGCGAGTTTGAGGTTGTTCGCGGAGAGCGAGCTATTCCGGAATGACTTGGTTAAACCGGCTGTTGCCGCTTCCGCAAGTTTGTAAGCAGGCCGGGAAGGTTTCCGGTAAGACGTTGGTTTGCTGAAGTCGGAATGCCAATCCAAGGTTGGTTTGGGGGCCACGGGCGGTGTGGCTCAGAGGGCGGAGCTATACACCAAAAACGAAAGATGCCGTTGGTTTTGTGAATTGCCGGGACGGAACCGCGGGCTGACGAAAGGAGGCTTTTGCAATACCCGCAAGTTCCAGGAAAGTTGCCTTGCAGCCCGGCACAGGACGTGGGCGCCATTTTGTGTTCGATCTGACAGTAGAAGCTCTTCTTACCAGGTGAATCTTATGCCACTTCGTGCCACACGCAGTCAATTGAATTGGGGAGCCGAGACGTCATCATTGCCGGCGGTTGTTCCGGATAGGGATAACGCTGCAATCCCGGGCGAAAAGCAATTTGGGGAACTTCTTTGCCTGGAGCGGAGAAGGGCAGAGCGGTCTCGTAAACCTTTTCTCCTGATGCTTCTTGACCTGCGAAATGTCCTGCTGAACGGTAACACGCGAAACATGATCGAAAAGGTCTGGGCTTCGGTATGCTCTGCCTCGCGAGACTCGGACATCAGGGGTTGGTATTTGCAGGGTGCTGTTCTCGGAGTCATCTTTGTCGAGGTCAACCCGGAAGGACCGGTGCCTGTAAGCGATATCATCTATGCAAAGGTTAAGTCGGCACTCTCCGCGCGTCTTGAAAACGACGAATTCGAACGAATTGACATCCGAATGTATCTGCAGCCCGACAATGCTTCTAACTGGGGAAAATGGTCCGGCCTCTACCGTGATTTGCGGGAGCAGGAGTCGGGCAAGAAACTGCATCGAGTCGTAAAGCGGGGGCTCGACATTATTGGAAGCGGCGCCGCCATCCTGTTGCTCTCGCCGCTGATGGGCGTCCTGGCGTTGTTGATTAAGCTTTCTTCCAAAGGCCCGGTCTTTTTCCGTCAGTTGCGGGTGGGCTATCACGGCGTGCCATTTGTTTTTTTGAAATTGCGCACCATGTATCAGGACAACGACCTGAATGTGCACAAGGATTACATCAGACGGTTCATCGCGGGAGAAGATGACTCTTTGGGCTCTGACCCCGTTTATAAAATCCGGGACGACCCGCGCGTGACTCCAATCGGGAGGTTTCTGCGGAAGACCAGTCTCGATGAATTGCCTCAGTTCTTGAATGTTCTCAGAGGTGAGATGTCGCTGGTTGGGCCGCGACCTCCGATTCCTTATGAAGTTGAATGCTATGACTTCTGGCATCAGAGGCGGGTTTTCGAAGTTAAACCGGGCATCACCGGTCTATGGCAGGTGCGGGGCCGCAGCCGGACGACCTTTAATGATATGGTCCGCCTTGACCTGCAATACGCCAGATCGTGGTCGGTCTGGCTCGATCTGAAAATTCTATTCGCGACGCCGCGCGCCATGATTTCTGGTAACGGCGCTTATTGATGCCATATTTTCCTGCCTTGGCTTGATAAGTCAATCAGTACTGATGAACACGCCGCGCGCTTTTAACCCAAGAATGGCAGGCGCTGCAGGGTCAGTGCGGTGTGCGCAGCTGCAAAAAGAACAGCGCCTTGATGGATGACGCGTTCGGGTCGTACTAAAAAGACCTGAACAGGGCGGGGGGTGAAACATGATGGAAGTTGGAGTAATCGGCTACGGCTACTGGGGTCCGAACATTGTGAGGAATTTCCAGGGCCTGGATAATGTCCACGTTGCGGCGATTTGCGACAGGAGTTCTAATGCTCTGCGCCGCGCCAGCAGCGTCAACCATGGTGTGAAGCTG
>JAJXZM010000478.1 GCA_021780055.1 Acidobacteriota bacterium | reverse complement strand
ATCACCAGATTCGCCCGGGCACGGATGGCTTTGCGCGCGTCCTGTGGAGTGTCGCCATCATAAGTAAAGGTTCGGAGGTCATCTCCCAGCTTTTCCGTCCAGCGATTCAGTTCCACCAGCTGATCCTGCGACAGGGCCTTGGTCGGGAATAGATAGAGCGCCCGCGCTTCCGGGTTTTCTACCAGCGCGCTCAGGATCGGCAGGTTATAACAGAGCGTTTTGCCAGAAGCAGTGGGAGTGACTACCACAACATTCTTGCCTTCCTGTGCCAAGGTCGCGGCGACAGCCTGGTGTGAGTAAAGATTCTCTACCCCCCGCGATCGCAGGGCGGCCTTAACGCGCTCTGGAAGAAAATCCGGAAAGGGCACAACACTTGCTTCCCTTGCCGGGTAATGCCGCAGGGCCGTTACTCCGCCCTCCCGCCGTGAACCATTAAAGCTGCTCTGGATCTCCTGGACAACGGTCTCGATAGAAGCTGTGTCGCGGATTCGGCCCTCCAGTTCATTGGCTTGAGGGACCAACTTGGCTTGTAACGGAAGCTTCATTTCACCTCTCTGGCCCATCAGCAGGGCAGGCATCTTCGCCTTTTATTCGCTCATGCTACCATAACCTTGCACATGTTCCCAACAGGAAAGTCAAGGATACTAAAGGCATCGAACTCTGCCTGACGGTGTGGTCCCGGTCATTGACTTTGCCTCTGTGAATTCTAATAATAACTGGCGGGATTGCTGCTGTAAAAAGGTGTACTCTATAAGAAAAAATCCCTTTTGCAAGGAGCGGAATGGCAACAGTTACATCGGCTCATAAGCCACAGAGGCTAACGAAAGACACGCTGATCCACGCCTATCGGGTCATGTATCTGGCGAGGAAAATAGATGATAAAGAGATCCAGCTCAAGCGCCAGAATCGGGCCTTTTTTCAGATCAACGGGGTTGGGCATGAGGCCATCCAGGTAGCCACCGCCATGCACCTGAAGCCCGGTGTCGACTGGTTTTATCCCTACTATCGCGACAGGGCCTTCTGCCTGCAACTGGGTCTGACACCTTTGGATATCCTTATGGGAAGCGTCGGCGCCAAAGATGACCCCAATTCAGGCGGGCGGCAGATGCCTTCCCACTGGAGTTCCAGGCCCCTTCACATTGTTTCCGGTTCCAGCGCCACAGGAACTCAGGTCCTGCAGGCGGTGGGGGCCGCTGAAGCGACCCGATATTTTTGCCGCATTCCGGAAGCCGCAGAGCTGGCATCCAGCTTCCATTCCGATGAAATAGCTTTTACTTCTCTTGGGGACGGGGCAACAAGCGAAGGTGAGTTCTGGGAATCCCTGAATTACAGCTGCCTCCACCAGTTGCCGGTGCTCTATCTTGTTGAAGATAATGGCTATGCCATCTCCGTTCCGGTAGATGACCAAACCGCCGGGGCCAGCATTTCAGCCCTCGTTAAGGATTATCCGGGCCTTCTGATTGCCGAATGCGACGGGACAGACTTCCCGGAAAGCTACGAGGCCGCAGAGGAGGCCATTTCCTACGTGCGGAAGCAACGAAAACCTGCCCTGATCCACGCCCATGTTGTGCGGCCCTACTCGCATTCCATGTCAGACGACGAAAAGTTGTACAAGCCGGAGGAAGTCCGGCAGCGGGAAGCGAAACTTGACCCCGTGCACAGAATGGCGCATCACCTGGTGAAAGAAGGTTTGGCAACAGAAGCCGAATTGAAGGCCCTGGAAACTGAAGTCGACCACGAAATCCGCGAAGCTGCGGACAAAGCGCTTGCGGCTGCACCGCCGGATCCCGAAACGCTTATGGACTTTCTTTATTCGCCTACAGTGGATCCCACATCGGAACGGTTTGACCACCCGGCAAAGCCACATGGCGAGCCCAAGACCATGGTGGACCTTCTGAACCAGTGCATGAAGGATGAAATGGTGCGCGATCCGCGGATTGTTGTCTTCGGCGAAGATGTCGCCGACTGCAGTCATGAGAATGATCTGGCACATCTGAAGGGCAAGGGAGGGGTATTCAAGATTACTCACGGATTGCAGCGCCATTTTGGGGCCGCCAGGTGCTACAACGCACCGATAGCAGAGGCGAGCATCATGGGCCGTGCCGTAGGGATGGCCACTCGAGGGCTCAAGCCCATAGTTGAAGTCCAGTTCTTCGATTACATCTGGCCGGCGTATATGCAGATGCGCAATGAAGCGCCCGTGATGCGCTGGCGCTCCAACAACGCTTTCTCTTGTCCTCTAGTAGTAAGAGTGCCAATCGGCGGGTATCTGATGGGTGGCTCCGTTTACCATAGCCAGTCAGGCGAATCTCTGTTTACTCACCTGCCGGGCTGGCGCGTGGTAATGCCCTCCAATGCTCTTGACGCCAACGGGTTGCTGCGGACGGCTATTCGCTGCGATGACCCGGTCCTGTTTCTTGAACCGAAGCACCTTTACCGGCAGACCTATAACCGCGCCCCCTATCCCGGCCCGGATTACATGATTCCTTTCGGTAAGGCCAAGCTTGTGCAGGAAGGCAACGACTTGACAATTGTAACCTATGGTTCTCTGGTCAACCGGTCAGTCCAAGCTTCCCGGATCCTTGAGAAAGAAGGAATCCGCGCTGAAATTCTGGATTTGCGTTCCCTGCAACCCTATGACTGGGAACTCATCAGCGCGTCCGCAAAAAAGACGAGCCGGGCCCTGGTAGTCTACGAAGACTGCTTATCCTGGGGCTACGGTGCGGAAATCGCCGCCCGCATTGCAGACGAGCTCTTCGAGTTTCTGGATGCGCCCGTCCGGCGCCTGGCAGCTAAGGACGTCTGGGTGCCTTACCACCCCGACCTGGAGGATGCGATGCTGCCTCAGGTCTCGGATGTCGTCAATGCCGCCAAAGACTTAGTAGCGTTTTGAAATAGGAGAAACCGCAGATTACCAGGCATGGCCGTCAAAGGGCGAGGCCCCGCATCTCCGGGAACGCAAAACCTTTAAAGGCGCGAGTCCGACTCTTTCCCGCTCGGTGAATCAACCAACTCCCAACTCATCGATCTTTTCCAGCGGGGTCCCGCATCGGCGGCAAATTACTGCCGCGCAATCTCCACATACAAGCGGGTCATCAACTTCAATCTTACACAAAGGACAGTAGAAGGATTCGGTTTCGGCGTCTTCCAAATCTTGCATCAGATCACCCCGAAAGTTGATTTACTCGGGACCTTGACTGCCTACACCCTTATTGTAATGGATTAACCCTTTCACGGAGAAATTCCTGTATCTCCAATTGAAGGTCATGAAGTTTCCCGGTCAGGAAGTGATCAGCATTCTCGACAAACCTCAGCCGCTTCGGCTCCTTCAGCGAGAAAAAGAGTTTCTCGACTCCTTCCCGCGAACCGAACCGGTCCTCCGTTCCCTGCACCAGCAGCTTGGGCTTGCGAACTTCCTCAAGAAAATGGAAATCCGCAGAGTTGACGGGCAGGCCGATCCCCACCAGGCAGTCCACTCGCTCATCGGTCGAACCCACCAGATCGGA
>JAJXZM010000512.1 GCA_021780055.1 Acidobacteriota bacterium | reverse complement strand
GTTTGACGTGCTGATCGGCATCAACCTGCTGCGCGAGGGGCTTGACCTGCCGGAGGTTTCGCTAGTCGCCATTCTCGACGCCGATAAGGAAGGCTACCTGCGTTCGGCGGGCGCCCTGATCCAGACGATGGGCCGCGCCGCGCGTCACCTGCACGGCCGGGCGATTCTCTACGCCGATAGGATGACGGACTCCATGAGCCAGGCCATTGCTGAGACCGACCGCCGCCGCGACAAACAGCTCCAGTACAACGAGGAGAACGGAATCACTCCGGCGAGCATCATCAAGCCTGTCGATATGGCGCTGGCCAGGATTGTTGAGGCGGACTACGTGACCATACCGAGCGATGGCGACGTGGAAGAGTTTACTTCGCAGGCCCAATTGGACGAGTTGATTCGGAGCCTGGAAGCTCAGATGCGCGAAGCGGCAAAGGAATTTGAATTTGAGAAAGCTGCAAAATTACGCGACCGCGTGAAAGCCTTGCGTGAAAAAGAAGCGGGATTTCTCTCGGTTGCAGAAGAGAGTGAAGAGCAGCCTCGGGAAAATTAAGAGGAACTCCCTTGATGGTGGGTGGATGGTATCCTGCGAAAATTTCTTTCCGGATGTCGTGCCAGAACTTTCCCGAAGACCGGTTCCCATATCCATTTGCGAAGCCCAGCAACCACGAAGACCATGGCAATAGCGCCGTACATCACGAACATAACAACAATAAACGTGCGAGCAAAAATGTCTTGCATCTCCTCGGCCTCTTTTTCTTAACCTTCACTCACTTTAGATGCATCGAAACTGAAAGGGTCGCGAAAAAACATCGGAAATTTTCCGTGGTCGTCAAACCTCCGGTCGCTGACCACTATACTTTCCTTTATCGGAAAATGATCCTACGGACTTAAACGCAGAGCTTCCAAGCCCGGAGGGGATTAAACTGCAGAAATTCGTGACCCTGGCCACGGTGGGACCGGTGAGAGGTGAGCAAATGGGAAAGCCGCGAAACTTAATGGTTGCAATTGTGGGGCCCGGCCGGCTGGGCCAGGCCATGGGCAGATTGCTTCTCCGGGCCGGAGTGCGGGTCGAATTTATTGCGGCCCGGCAACTGTCGCACGCCATGAAAGCTGCGCGGTTCATCGGCGGCGGCAAGGCGCTGCGTCTTAAAGACCGCCAGTTTGCTGGCGCAGATATTATTCTGATCACAACTTCGGATGCTGCGATCGGTCCTGTATCGAGCAAGATCGCGCGCTATCGTAAGGACTGGTCAAAGCAGATTGTTCTTCACACTTGCGGCTCGCTGCCCGCCTCTGTTCTTGCCGCTTTCAAGGAACGGGGCGCTGCTATCGGCTCCGTTCATCCTTATCAAACCATTCCAAATCCTGCGGCAGGTGTTCGAAATCTTCCAGGCTGTTTCTGGGCCGTGGAGGGTGACAGGCGTGCCCTTGCCGTTGCGCGCCAGTGGGTAAAGGCGCTTGGCGGGAAATCGTTCACCATTGCGCCCGAATTCAAACCGCTCTACCACCTGAGCGCATTTCTGGTGTGCCCCACAACAGTCACATTGATGGATTGCTCCGAACGGCTGCTGCAGCAGGCCGGAGTGCCAAAGAAGGTGATCCGGCCGATGCTTGGAGGGTTCGTGTCGGAAACGGCGAACAACTTTGTTGAATTCGGCGGCCGCAAATCTTTAACGGGGCCTGCCGTGCGCGGCGACTGGGCAACGTTGCAGCGGCACATCGCCGAACTCCAGCGCTTTGCGCCGGAAGTGATTCCAGCTTACGTGGAACTGGTCGATTTGATGCTTCGTGTTGCGCAAGGCGCTCCTTGCCGGGCGAAGAAGATAAGGTCCGGCAAGCCTGCACGCACCCGTGCCCCGCAGAAAACACAAGGCAGGAAGGGAAAATAAAAAGGGCGGGGAACTGGTCCCCGCCCTTGGTTCTTGCTGCCAACCCGTAAGGATTGACGGTATTTGTTAGTACATCCCGCCCATGCCGCCTCCTCCGGGAGGCATCGCAGGAGATTTCTCTTCTTTTTCCGGAATTTCGCAGACCAGCGCCTCGGTCGTCAGCAGCAGTGAGGCGATGGAAGCAGCGTTCTGGAGTGCGGTGCGGGTAACCTTGGTGGGGTCGATGACGCCGGCCTCGACCAGGTCGCCGAAGGTTTCAGTCTGGGCGTTGAAGCCGAAGGTGGCGTTGGAGTTGGCACGGACCTTCTCCGCCACCACAGCGCCTTCCCAGCCGGCGTTCGAAGCGATCATCCGCAGTGGCTCTTCAAGCGCCCGCTTCACGATGTTTATGCCGATCTGCTCGTCTTCGTCGGCCTTCAGCTTTTCAAGCGCGTGGATGCTGCGAGCCAGCGCAACGCCACCGCCCGGAACAATACCTTCCTCGACGGCAGCCTTGGTGGCGTGCATGGCGTCTTCAACGCGAGCTTTCTTTTCCTTCATCTCGGTTTCAGTTGCCGCGCCCACCTTGATCTGGGCAACGCCGCCCACCAGCTTGGCCAGGCGTTCCTGCAGCTTTTCGCGGTCGTAGTCGGAAGTGGTCTCTTCGATTTGCGCCCGGATCTGCTTCACGCGCCCTTCGATGGCTTCGCTCTTGCCGGAGCCTTCGACGATGGTGGTGTTGTCCTTGTCGATAGTGATCTTGCGGGCCTTGCCCAGGTCTTCCAGCTTTACGTTCTCGAGCTTGATACCCAGGTCTTCCGTGACGGCCTTGCCGCCGGTCAGGATCGCGATGTCTTCCAGCATGGCCTTGCGGCGATCGCCGAAGCCCGGCGCCTTTACCGCGCAGCACTGCAGAGTCCCGCGCAGCTTGTTGACCACCAGCGTGGCCAGCGCTTCGCCTTCAACTTCCTCGGCGACGATCACCAGCGGCTTGCCCGACTTGGCAATCTGTTCCAGCAGGGGAAGCAGGTCCTTCATTGAGCTGATCTTCTTTTCGTGGATGAGGATCACCGCATTCTCAAGGGTGCATTCCATCCGCTCGGGATCGGTGACGAAGTAGGGTGAAAGGTAGCCGCGGTCAAACTGCATGCCCTCGACGACTTCCAGTTCTGTTTCCATCGTCTTGGATTCTTCCACGGTGATCACGCCGTCCTTGCCGACCTTCTTCATGGCCTCGGCAATGATGCTGCCAATGGTGAAATCGTTGTTGGCCGAAACCGCGCCGACCTGGGCGATCATGCTGCCTTCGACGGGCTTCGAAAGCTTCTCAAGTTCGCCTTTCACGTGCTTCCTGGAACCGTCTTTGGTTGTTTCGTCGTAGCCGCAAATCGTGCGGACTGCGGTCTCGATTCCACGCTTGATGGCCATCGGATTGGCGCCGGCCGCAACGTTCTTCACGCCTTCGCGGAAGATCGCCTGGGCCAGGACCGTGGCCGTGGTGGTGCCGTCGCCGGCGACGTCGGAAGTCTTGGACGCGACTTCGCGCACCATCTGGGCTCCCATGTTTTCCATGGAATCCGACAGCTCGATTTCCTTCGCAACGGTCACACCGTCTTTGGTGATGGTTGGGGAACCAAACTTCTT
>JAJXZM010000347.1 GCA_021780055.1 Acidobacteriota bacterium | reverse complement strand
GACGCGCCGTCTTGCGCCGATTGTGGCGCCATCATGGTGCGTAACGGCGCCTGCTACCGCTGCATGAATTGTGGCTCAACCAGCGGTTGTTCGTAGTCTAAGAATGTGCGGAGATTAACAGTCTGGCAAGACGGTTTTGTGGTGTGGTTGGCGCCTTGGATTTAGTTGTTTGCGGTGCCGCAAACACGGCAGGCGCCGGCTGGTAACCAGATACGAAATTGGCGAGGTATAGAGCGAAGCTAAAAGATTGTTGACAAAGGAGGTTCCATCGTATATAGGTGGTATTGCCACGCGTCGGGGTTCACTTCGGGGCGTTGCAATGCGGAATATTCGACTACAACTGCGACAGTGGAAAACCGACGCAAGTGGTAAGTTGCAGCACAGCCAGAGGTTGCGGTTGTAGCTCTTTTGCCCTCGTTTTCGGAACCACCTTATACGGGTGATTGAATGTGGGGCGCAACGTCCTGATTCTCAGGGAGTAATGATGCCGCACATAATCGGCGGGTCCTCAAAGAAATTGTCGCTCCAGGCCAAGGAAATCTTAGACGCGGCCAGAAGCCGCGGAGATGTGTTCCTGCTGCGGAGCGCCAATGCCAGAAAATGGGTTGCCTCCGGCTCTCACCACTTCCTTGACCACAGAAATCCCGCTGTATCGGCTGCTTATCTTCAAGGTTTCCACGAGCTGCAGTCCATGGGAATTCTGGTGCACGATGTTGGGAACCATTACAAGTTGGCGGTTGAAGTCCTGGAAGTGGGAGAGTGGCTGAAGCATTGAGGCACAGGTTGTTTCGGTTGCTCCGTTAACTTCCGGACGAGATTGAAGGCGTTCCGGCAAGTAAGAAGATTGGGTTCGGAATTGCGGAGCAGAGACAACCTTTGAATGCGCTAACGATTCAAACTTAGGCAATGTTAGGGGGGAGGGCTGCTTCGGAAGCGGAGCAGCCCTTTTCTAATTTGGAGGACCTATGGATGTTCATGAGGCTTTGCGGGCTATTTGCAGCACGGGAGAAGGGTACTGCTGGTATTGCGACCGCAAACTTCCTGGAGAGGAAGAAGCCATCAGCACGGGTTGGGATGTGCAGCGCATCGAGGGCGAACGTGTTGCCAGCATTATCCTGTTGTGCCCCTCTTGCGGGAAGCTTCGTGCTGAAAGGGGCGAAGAAGGCCTGTTGCGACACCTGGCCCTCAGGATGGAGCGCATAACCTGCTGAACGGGCGTTCCGGAGCGCATGCAACGCAGACCGGCCAGGGCGCTCCAGATTGCGAGAACAAGGCGGCTGATGGTTGTTTCGGAGTTTCTGAATTAATATGGCAGGCAAAAGAGTAAAAGATTATTTTATACGACAGGCGCGAATCCTGGTAGAAGGTTCCGCCAGGGACCGCGAGGGGTTTGCCGCTTATTTTTCTGGTCGCGAGCCTCGCGACGAGGAGATTATTGGCCTTATTGCTGTTACGGTCCTTCTGAGCGGCAAGTATCACCTTGCCGACCGCTATCCTACGCCCGCCGAAGCGCTCGCTGCGCTTTCCCCTGAAGATCGCAGCGAGATCTGCCGGGAATTTCGCCGTAAGTTACGGGACTCCCAGCGCCAGCTTCTTCTGGCTTGACCACTGAGATTCGGAAATTAATCTCCCGCGCCGACCCGCAAAACGCTTCCGCAAAACACCGAACTGGGGCAACCCCGTGCAATTCAGTCTATTGGTGAGAAATCCGGGTCAGTTGACTCGAGAGTCGCTCATCGAAGGAGATGGCGCCGGAATCCACAATAAGTAGAAATATCTGTCGCGGCAGAATACAAAGATCCATGCTATCATAGGGCTTTTATACCAAGCCGCTCATCATCATGACGAGTGGCCTTTCCTCGCGCACGACTTCGCACGTCCATTCCGTTCAAGCACATTCGCGCTCCAATTTTCACGAGTGGTCCATCTGGACTGATGTTACCGACAGATGGAAACAATGGTGCTGTTCTCCAGTTCAAGCAGGAATTGCGCGTAAGCTGTCGATCACCGAAGTTTCTTTGCGCGTCTGCAACGAGCGAAAGCAGCCTCTAGAATCCCTCTTGTCGATTCCCAAATCGGCACGAAATCTGGTAAGGCGAATGATGCAAAACCGTAGTCTCAAGCTTGTCATAGCGGTTCTGTTGTGCCATTGCGCGGGCGCTGCCGGACCCGGCAAGCATGGCCTGAAATATTCTGCTCTTGCCCGGCTCATTCCCCCAAGACGCCGTCATGCGCTTACCGGGTCAGAATTCGTCAAATATGTTTCAAAAATGGACCCGCAGCAACGCGAGGCAGCCATCCGTGAGGAGATTCTCGAAGGCGATGTGCCTGGTTTCCTCCGAAGACTTGTCCCGGTTAAACTCCGGTATAGGTCGGCTGGCAACAGAGCCGTGGTAGCCACGATCTTCGTCATGCCGGACTACCTCTCCATTGGATCAGACGACGACTATGTGCGAATCCCGATGAATCTGTATTCGGCCCTTTCAGTCGCAACACACCTCGGTTTCGTTCTTCCCACGACAAGAATGGTCGATGCGATTTACGCGCAATCCGCACTTCACCTTGCTCCGCAGCCGCTGCCTGCAGGACCCAGCATGCGATCGACAGAATATTATTGGCTTCACAACCAGATGATCGAGCGTCAGTTGCATCGTCTCGGTTTTCAACTGGGCGAGCTGATTTCAGGGGATAAGAAGGATGTTGTCATGACGAATCGTCTGGCTCAGCATCCTGATCGGGTCGCGATTTACGGTTGGCAACGGCTTAACGGAGTTCCCATCCAGCCTCTGAGCACCGTTCATGGTGCGGGATATGCGGACTACAGTCATGGCATCCGGTTGGTCAGCGACAAAGCGATCGTGGATGGTCAGATACAATCTGTGGACGACGTCCTCCGGGACCCTAAAGAAGCTAAAGTCCTTAGTAGTGAAGGACCCATCAATTTATGGTTGTGGGGCCACGTCCTCCACGCGCAAGCATTGCTGCCTGATGCGAGACAATAAGGCCCAGTCCGCGGCCGCGAAACCACAGTTTTCCCCTGCTTACAGACGCCCGCGATCCGAGTGCTCAGCTCGCCACACCACGTGGGCGGCAAATCATTGTGGCCGTGTTATTAAGCAGAAACTCCAAATCCCCATGGTTCCCATGAAGCTGGCGAAGATCTTCGTATGAAACACTCGGATTTAGATTGACACCGTGCCGGGGAGCAAGCCCAGCCCCACGCGCCCACGTGATGCAGATCACTGCCCAGCGCAGTGCGGAAAACTATCATTAATTCTGGACAAAGAAGCCGAACAGCCCATCAACCTTTGTCCGACCGGGGTTGCCATGAAGCAACAAACCGTTGCGGCGGAACCCGGCGGTGACAAGCAAGGCAGGGAGTGCGAACTGCCCGTATCATCCGGGATGCGGCTTCCTGACGTGCCACTGGTAGTTGATCTTGACGGGACATTAGTGAAGACAGACCTGCTGGTTGAGTCCCTGATGGATCTGGTTAAGAAAGAGCCTCAA
>JAJXZM010000370.1 GCA_021780055.1 Acidobacteriota bacterium | reverse complement strand
AGAGCGTTTTCAGCGGGCGCGTGCACGCCGTAGCGTTTGGCAACTCTGACAACGTGATCTACGTGGCACTCAGTTCCGGCGACGTCTACAAGTTCGACTGGCGCGCCAACAAGGTGCTGGAAATCGTTCATGGCGGCCGGAACCCTGGCCTGCAGGGTATGGTTCTCGATCCCGTCACCGGCCAGCCACTGATGAGCGGTGCCATTTCCGGGACCGTCATGGGCAAGCGCGAAACCGCCATCCAGCTTGTGCGCATCACAGGCGGAGAGGAAAAGGTGATTGCAAACCGCCTGGGCACGTTTGCCGTTGGCCAGGTTTCTGCAGCCTCCCGGGAGAATGCGGCGGGCGATCGCCTGGTGGGCATCGCGATGACTTTCAACGATGCGCTGGCGGTGGTGGACCTCACTTCCGGCAAGCTGGAGGGAACGGTCAGGACGGGCATTGCCCCCTTCGGCGTCCGGCTGAACAGCGCAGGCACCGTGGCTTATGTCTCCAACTGGGGCGGTCGATTCCCTGAAGCGAACGATGTGACCCGCACCACAGGCACCCGGCCTGGCGCCGACCGCGTAGTAGTGGATGCGCGCGGAATTGCTTCCACCGGGACCGTGAGCCGCGTGGACCTTGCCACGATGAAGGTCACGGACTCCATCGAGACGGGCCTGCACCCGACGGCTCTGGCATGGGACGAGTCGGGCGCCCGCCTCTACGTGGCCAGCAGCAACTCTGACTCGGTGACGGTGATTGATACGCAAACCAATCGCGTGGTGCAGACAATTTTGATCCAGCCTTTCGAGCGGAAAGCTGAGGGAGTAGCTCCGAACGCACTGGCCGTGAGCCCCGACGGGAAAACGCTTTACGTTGCCTGCGGAGGCATCAACGCCGTGGCCGTCATTCGCGTTGCCGACGGAAACATCGAGGGGCTGATTCCAACCGCGTGGTATCCCAACGACTTGCGGCTGAGCGCCGACGGCCAATATCTGCTGGTAGCCAATCTGATGGGTGTGGGACCGGGCGGAACTCCCTATGACATCGAGCGGATGGCCAGGGAAGAAGGGCTCGACATCCTCCCGGGACCGACGCGGCGCTACGTGCATTCCGACCGCTCTTCGGTTGAAGTGGTCCCGGTGCCCGACGCCGCGCAACTGGAGGGTTACACCGCGGCGGTGGCGCACAACAATCATCTGATGCTGCGGAATGGTCAGTCCGCGCGCGAAACTCCAAGCGTGCCTGCGCACGTAAAACCGCTGCCGGTCCCGCTGCGCCCCGGCGATCCCTCACTGATTCACCACGTGGTGTTTATCATCAAGGAGAATCGCACCTACGATCAGGTTTTCGGCGATCTGAGCCAGGGCAACAGCGATCCCACGCTGGTGCAGTACGGTTGGGACGTGACTCCCAACCAACATCGCCTGGCGGAACAATTTGTTCTGCTCGACAATTTTTATGCCACGGGCGGAAACAGCGCTGACGGCCATCAATGGCTCACCCAGGCCGCCGAAACGGATTACACCTACTGGCCCGGGTACGGCGGGCGCAGCTATCCTTACGACGGAGCCGACCCTATCGCGCCGGCCAGCAGCGGCTTTATCTGGACCGACGCCGCAGCCCACAAGGTTTCGGTTGAGGATTTTGGCGAATATGTGCCTGTCCCGCACGGAGAATTAAATATCCGCGACCGTGCAACGAACCTGGCCGCGTGGAAAGCAGGCGAAGACTTCTCCGGCAAGTTCCACGAGTCGGCCCCCACGCCCTCGCTCGACAAATTTGTTGTCCATGACTTCCCCTACTGGACGCTGGCGGTTCCGGACGTTGTCCGTGCTCAAATCTTTCTGAAGTACCTGAGCGGGTGGGAAAAGAGCGGCACTATGCCCAATCTGGTGCTGATGCAATTGCCCAGCGACCACACAGCAGGCACTCGGCCGGGCGTCTCCACCCCCAAGGCCATGGCGGCTGATAACGACTGGGCGCTAGGGCAAGTTGTGGCCGGACTTTCCCACTCGCCCTTCTGGAAGAGCATGACCATTTTCGTGGTGGAAGACGACGCCCAGGCCGGCATTGACCACGTGGACGGACATCGCACCGTAGCCCTGGCCATCAGCCCTTACATCCGGCGCGGCGCCGTGGATTCAACTTTCTATTCGCATCTGAGCATGGTGAAAACTATCGAACGCATGCTGGGACTGCCCACGCTTTCCATCTTTGACCTGATTTCGAACGACATGCGAAACACCTTCCAGGAGACACCGGATTTCGCCCCTTATACAGCCGTCGAACCGAAGCAGTCGATCTATCAAACGAATCCATCGCTCGAAGCCTTGAAGGGGGCCCAGCGCAAAGCCGCCCTGGCGTCCATGCAGATGGATTTCAACGTGCCCGACGATGTTCCCAGTGCCAAACTGAATCGTATCCTGTGGCATGAGGCACGCGGCTGGCAGACTCCCTACCCGCAGGTTAAGCACGCGGCCTTCGCACCCTATGCCGCTAGCTCCGATGAACACAACAATGAAGCTTCAGGGCAATGATGGACAATGATGGAACAGGATTTACTGGAAGGCGTCCGGCTGTTTAACTCTCATCAGTACTTTGAAGCACATGAAGCGCTTGAAACCCTCTGGCTGCGCGCGGCAGGTGAACAAAAAACTTTCCTGCACGGACTCATCCAGGTGGCTGCAGCCTTTCATCACCGTACACAGAACAACCCAGCCGGCTTTCAATCTCTTCTGGAAAAGGGTTGCGCAAAACTCGGCGCCTTCGGAGCGGAGTTTGATGGGACAGATCTGGCCCGGCTGGTTCAGCAACTGCAGGCCTGGCGTGATTATCTTCAAACGCCTTCCCCACCCAACGCGGCCTCGCCGCCGCTTCCGCAAATCACTCTTATTGAAAATGACCCTCTCCACTGACTTGCTGTTGTTTACACGCACGCGGGTTGGCGCCTAATATAATCGGTTGTGTCTGGGCTTTTCAGATTCTCCGCGACATGTCTGGAAGTATTAACTAAGATCGAGGTCCCATTGCATGATTGAGCGTCTACATCCCCATTCGCCGTCCCCCAAATTATGCGTCGTTCTCTTTGATTTTGACGGCACGCTGTCGTTGCTTCGCGCCGGGTGGATGGATGTGATGGTTCCCATGATGGTCGAAGTACTGGCAGAGTTGAAGACCGGCGAAAGCGAGTCGGACCTCACCGGGTTGGTTAAAGACTTTGTGGCTCGGCTGACTGGCAAGCAGACGATCTACCAGATGATCGAGCTGGCGGCCCAGGTCAAGTCGCGCGGGGGACAACCGCAGGAGCCGCTGGCCTATAAGAAGATGTATCATGACCGCCTGATGGAAAAGATCCGGCACCGGCGCGAGGCATTACGAATGGAGAAGGAATCGCCCGACAACTATCTTGTTCCGGGCTCGCGCAGATTGTTGGATGCCCTCAAAGCGCGCGGGCTCAAGCTCTATTGCGCCAGCGGCACAGACCATGCCTACACGGTTGAAGAGGCGGAGTTGCTCCGAATCACTCCTTACT
>JAJXZM010000524.1 GCA_021780055.1 Acidobacteriota bacterium | reverse complement strand
AGTCGACCCGCAGGCGTCTTCTCCTACTCTATTCCACGAAACCGAAATGCGGGGCTGCAGGGCCCTGCACGCAGCGAGCTTTATATTGCCTGCCGGCAGGCTGAACCCGCAAAACCAAAGCAAACGGGCCGTGGCTGGAGTGAAGTACGTCACAAACGTCGGTGACGCAGCTCACTGATGCCCCTAAAACCCTTGTCTAAACTGTGTGTAACATACCACCCGGGAATCCGCCCCAGCGGCCGACGATTTGCCCCACACGCGCCGTTCGATTCCCGGGTTTACCTCTTTCTAGATCCTTTTTCCCTCCATTCATTAAACAGCCCGCTGGAAGTGCGGGTGGATCCGGAGATGGATCAATTGTTGCAGAGAGCATCAGGACACTCCAGCCAGAGAGTTTCTCAAGGCCCGGGTGTTGAAACTGGCATTGCCCTTTGGCGCAAGCCGGCGGCTCGGACAGCAAGGGCGTCCGCCTTGCCAATCTTGCCTAAGTGCCGCTCGACTGCCGAATAAAGGCTCAAGGTCCGGGCCAGTTGGGGATTGTCCGTGCCGTAGTCAGCTTCCTGGATTTTGAGCGCCCGCTCGCAAAGCGGCTCAGCATCCGAATATTCACGCTCGTGTAATTCCACGTCCGCAAGCTGCACGAGCGTGTAAGCAAGCGCCGCGTCATTGGGATTGAGCGCGATCTGCTGGTCTTTCAGCGCCCGCTTAAGAACAGCTTCAGAATCGGACAGCCGTCCCTGCTTCTCATAAAAGGATACCAGCGGAGTATGGCCGAGAGATTCAATAAAACTCTCGCGGAGGCGTCCTGTGGCGCGTTCACGCAGGTCGAAACTGCGCTTGAAAGCGGCTTCTGCCTCGGTGTCTCTCCCTTGCAACTGAAGGTCCCGCCCAAGGCCATCGTAAAAGGCAACTGCCTGAACGGGGTCCTTGGTCGTACGGACTACCAACGCAATCATCTGACGATCGGTTGCCACAGCCAGATTGTAGGAATGGTCCGCCTCATACATACGCGACAGCGCCAGCAGGTGCGAGATCTTGGGCAGATATGGACCGTATCGAAAGCCAGGACTCGAGTCAGGCGTCTGGGCAGCCCGTTGCGAGAGGAGTTCTTCAGCGTAACCGGGATGGCCGGTGTCGCGGTAGTAACCAGCCAAGATCGATACGCAACCGGTGCTGCGCGGCTCCGGCTGGGCTTCGCAGATTCGAACCTCCTCGGCCTGCACCTTACGGCCCTCGGCGTCGCGGCGTTCACAGTGGTAAGCCATCACCACGGCCGAAAGCGCCTTTAAAAGGTAATAGTCTTGTGGCCCGGGGTTCCGGCGTGCGAGGTCCAGTTGTTGCGCGGCGGCCTGGGCGAACGTCGTGTAGTCACCGCTGAACCTGGCGTAAGCACCAAGTTCATCGAGGTCCAGAAAGACCCGCGCGGTTGCCTGCGCACCCAGGGCATGGTCCGCAGCGACGGCTCGCTTCTCCTCAGCAATTGCCTGCTTGTAATGGTGCAGTCGGTACTCGACGTTCGCCAGGTTGTTCAGCAACGAGCCTAAGCCCGAGCGTGAAGGCAATTCTCTTTCAGCTTCGGCAATTGCGGTGTTCAGCAACTTCTCCGCGTCAAGCAGCCTGCCTTCCTGCTCTGCTTTGGAAATTTCCTCCAACGTAGGATCGAGCGCATGTGTGGAGGGGCGCGATTGAGTTTGTTTCGACGGCGCCACCGCTGTTTCAGGGTTTGAAGCAGAGCTCTGGGCAATGATGCCGGAAGGAATGAAAAGCAGAATCCATGCAGCCGTCGGAATTAAGCACCAGCGAGCATGCTTTGACATTGCACACCTCCGGCAGGATTCGGTTGCGACCCATTATACGTCCGCAGACTTTGATTCGCCAGATGTGCAATTAGAAAGCGCACGCCACCGCTGAAAATTAGTGTTTGTCCAGGTTTTTTGGGGGTGGTTTGCACCTGGATGTGGTCACAGGCACCTGTGAATAGCAGCACTGCCTTGGGTGACTGTCATCACTGCCTGCCATTGCCTAAGCGGTTAAAGTCGGTTCAGATTGAGGGAAGTGCCATGAAACAGAGAAGAACCCAACCAATCGGTGCTCCCACTCCAGGCAGGAGCAGAAATCCATTGCCCCCTGTGGCGCTTACAGGTTTGAGGGCGATTCAAACCACAAAAGTCTGCCCCAAGGGCTTTGAGTTTTATCTGGAAGGGCAATCGGCGTTGGGGATTTACATTCTCTACACCGGTCGCGCAGACCTCTCCGTGACAGACGCCCACGGCCGGCAACTGGTTCTGGGCTCGGCGCTTCCAGGGGACATCCTGGGATTGAGTGCCGTGATATCAGGGAAATATTACGAAGAGACCGCAGTCGCGGCAGTCCCCAGCCAGACCGGTTTCGTCAAAAGCCAGGAGTTTCTCACCTTCCTGCGCCAACATCCGGAGGCAGCCTTCTGGGTTGTTCAGTTGCTGAGTGACAGGGTAACCACCACGCTCGATCAGCTTTCGTTCATTAGACAATCTGAGGAACAACTCCTCCAGCAATAGCTCCGCACGCAAGGGCTTCTGTATCCTGCTGCGACAATCTGAACGCTGTGTCCGCAAAGCTCTCGCACACAATGCAGCGATGGAATGTCTGCGCAAGGCGCGGCGTTGCACAACGTCGTTTGGGCGCCACGCTTACTGCCAGCGCGATTTTCAGTAATGCCCTTCCTCCAGCTTGACCTTTCCGTGGAAAACGCGATGGACGTAAGTGTGGTAGATGATCACGGCGATCATGCCGAAAGCATTCGCAATCAACGACACGCGAAGGGCGTGGGGAGATGAGGCCGCATTGTAAATGTTCAGGCTGTACTGTGGATTGATGGTTGAAGGAAGCAGGTTTGGAAACACCGTCAGCGCGGCCGTCAGCATCAGAGCGATGATCAGAAGCACCGAAGAACGGAACGCCGCGGCGCTGCGGTCCGCTCCGCGCGATAGAAACCCCCAGACAAGGCCGACAAGAATGAAGAAAGGAATGACCCACGCCACCGGATAAGCCTGGAAGGTATGAGGCGTGCCCGCAAGCACAACGAATGTTGCCACAGTAACAACAATCACCATCGCCACAGTGATCCACCAGAGCATGCGAGACCACCTGACCGCCCGCTCAAACAGAGCGCCCTCTGTTTTCACTCGAAGGTAATTAGCGCCGTGCCAGGCCAGCACCACCACGGTCAGGATGCCCGTGAGCAGCGCATACGGGTTGAGCATCAGAGCAAAAGTTCCCTGGAAATATCCGTCCGCGCCGATCGGTAAGCCACGCACGACGTTCCCCAGAGCCACGCCCAGCAGGAACGCCAGCAAAATACTCCCGAACCAGAACCCTGCGTCCCAGAGGGCCCGCCATAAAGGATTCCTGGACTGGCTCCTGAACTCAATGGAAACCCCGCGCAGAATCAGCAGCCAGAGGACCAGCATCAATGCCAGGTAAAAGCCACTGAAGCCCGCGGCATAAACGCGTGGAAACGACACCACCATCATGCCTCCGG
>JAJXZM010000548.1 GCA_021780055.1 Acidobacteriota bacterium | reverse complement strand
GTGCCGCGACCGGTGTGCATGACAATCTTTATGCGCGTTGCCTGGCGATAGGAGCCGGCGGCAAGACGCTGGTGGTGTGCGCTGCGGACCTGATTGGACTTTTCCATCAGGACGTATTGAAGGTGCGCTCAAAAGTAGAAGCTCAATTGCCGGACGTGACGCAGGTGATTGTGGCTTCCACGCACGACCACGAAGGCCCGGACACGCTGGGACTGTGGGGACCTGCGCCGCTGAAATCCGGTGTGGACTTGAAGTATCTCAACTCGGTTATTGACCGCATTGCGGAGACGGCCGTCCGGGCCGCCAAGAACATGCAGGAAGCCCGCATGACCCTTGCGCGCGATGATTCGCCGCTGCTGCAGTTGCTGCAGGATGACAGCCGGCCGCCTTATGAAAAGGATCCTCACCTGTTTGTCATGCGGCTCGCTGCCGCAGCCAACGGAAAACCTATTGCCACGCTGGTCAACTGGAGCGACCATCCTGAGACCCTCGACAGCAAGAACACGCTGATTACGGCCGACTATCCGCATTGGCTCTGCCAGTATGTCGAAGAGCACCAAGGCGGGACGGCGGTATTCATGAATGGCTCAATCGGCGGGCTGCTTTCGACGCTTGGCGATCAGGTATCGCTACTTGACCCGCAGACCGGCCAGGTGGCCAAGGATGGGACATGGGAGAAGGCAAAGCTTGCAGGTGACGCCGTGGGAGAAATGGCTGTCCGCACGCTTCGCCGGGACGGACAGAGTGTGAATGTGGACCAAATGGTGATCAGGAGATCTGCGATCTATATTCCCTTGAGTAACCGACTGTTTCGACTTGATGAAGGCATGGGAGTGTTCGGTTACTCCCGCCCGGTCTATACGCACGGCAAGCTGGACAACGGCACGGAGGAGAAACCGGTTTCATTCCTGAACCAGTTGATTGCGAGTTACACGGGTGGCAACGCTGCGGAAGCGGCACAGATTGAAAAGCAACTCGGAGGGTTGAAAGCGGTGAAGTATGCCACGGGACAGGACCTGCGGTCGGAAGTCGATTACATTCAGTTCCTCGACAAGGGCCGTGTGGTTGCAGAGATGGCAACCGTGCCGGGAGAAATCTATCCGGAGCTTGTCAACGGTGGAATCACCCGCTATCCGGGCGCAGATTTTCCAACCGCCCCGTTTGAACCGGTTCTGCGGCCGCATCTGAAAAGCCGGTACCAATTCATTTTCGGCCTGGCCAATGATGAGATTGGCTACATCATTCCGAGGGCGGAGTGGGACGACACAGCTCCCTGGCTTCTGGACAGGCCCCACCGCTGGTACGGAGAAGTTAATTCTGTCGGGCCGGGTGCTGCGGGAGTTGTGACCAACGCGCTGGTGAAATTGTTTGAGGAAAAGTAAGGTCGCGAATCCCGCAAGGAGTTGGTTAGATACATGCCTAAGCTCTGCCTCGACACGTGCGAGTTTGCGGCGGAACTCATCCCGCGCTGACGTTCAGGCGCTGAATGCGAAAAATCTACCAGCCCACACGGCTACAACGAGGAAAGGAAATCTTTCCACGGCGTGGCAGCGAGTGTTTCCGTGCTGGAATGGCCGTAGGCGCGGATGATCATGGCTGCCTTTTCGATCTGCTTTGGATCGTCCGATTCGACGACATCAACCACATCAAAGCGTCCCAGAGTTGCAAAGCTTTCTTTCCAGCGAATCCCGGGACACTCGCTCTTGATCTTTGAGGACACTGTGTCAGCGAGCTTCTTGAAATCCCGGGGATCACGAAACGCCTCCGGGGAAAACCTGCTGAGGACGACGTAAGTTGCCATCACGCACCTCCTTGCGTAACTCTCCTATTCGACCAGTTTGATTTCGCGGCAGGGCAGGAAACCACTCAGGAGTTTGAAACCCAGGAATGCGGATTCGATACGTGAGCCGATGGACCATGAGGCACCACACGGACGCACCCGGCTTATCTTGTTCTCTTGATATCAAGTATGGCCCAGCATTGTTGCCCATTCAAGGCCATGAATGGGCGGACCGCAGCGCCGGCACGGCTGCTAAAATTTGTCCGCGCTTCGCGCCCGGCTAGTTTGCAGCGCTTGCGTTTGTTTTCAGGAAAGATTGCGCAATATATTGCGAGAGAGCTTCTGCCAGCCGCCGTGTTACAGGACCGTCGACGTGAGCGATTGCACGATCTTCGATGTGGGAAACAGGCTGGACTTCGCGTGTGGTTGAAGTGATAAATACTTCGTCAGCGCCGAACAGGTCCTCTGCCATAACTGTTGCTTCTTTGATGGGTACACCGGCCTTCGCTCCAATTTGGAGGAGTACCGCGCGACTAACGCCGGGAAGGCAGCCCGCGGAGAGCGGAGGTGTGGTGACCTCGCCGTTGTGTACGCAGAAGACATTTGCGGCGGTGCATTCGGCCACTTCGCTCCGTTCGTTCAGGAGGATCACTTCTTCGAACCCGCGTTCGTGGGCCTGATCGAGCATCCAGACATTTTGCAGCCAGGACGTCACTTTGACCCCGGCGAGCGGGCTGGCGGCATGCCGGCCGTGGGCCTGAATCGCCAGGCGCACAGGTCCTTTGCGCTTGGGCAGATCGGCTGTATAAAGGATCAGGTCAACCTCGGGCATGGACTCACCGCTGGTCCAGTAACCGCTTCGGTTGTAGACAAAGTAGATCCGCGCGCACGCCTCCTTCGCCTGATTGGCCTCAACCAGTTTGCCAAGACGTTCCAGAACCGTATCCGGCTGCCATATGACGGGAATCTTCAGTCGATGAGCATCGGCGGTCAGCCGGTTCCAGTGCCGGTGGAAGGCAAAGGGCCGGCCGTCATAGAGCCGAACGGTCGTGAACACTCCCCATCCATTCAGAAGCCCGGCTTGGCCTGGAGAAAGCCGGACATCTTCCATGGGCATAAGTCGATCGTTATGATAGACGAACCTGTGTAACATGCGTCTCTTATCCTGTGAGGTGATCACACTTCCCGATGCCGCCAGCAACGTCACGGCAATCGGGAGCAATCTTATAGTTAATCATATCAGCGCGGAATTTACACGCCAGCAGGAATGCTCCATATTGCGGCCTCTTTGTGCAGGGTGTCAAGTCTGGACGATTCCGGGCGCGTCATGGTCTTAAATTTGTGAAGGCGGGTCGGCATTGTGAATTGCAGATTGGATCGCTCATTTGTCCGGAAAGGCACGCTGTCGGGTGCAACGCTCGAAGTCGTCTCCTCCAATCTTGTATTCCGGACGCGTCCAACCACAGGTGAGCTTTCATTTTGCACAGCGCGGCTTTATGTTAAGGTTGGGTGCAGGAAGGTTCTGCCGACAACTGCGCCGGATCTTAAGTTATGAAGATCGGACTGGTGTCAGACACGCACGGCTACCTTGATCCGCAGTTGCCCGCACTGCTTGACGGGGTGGATTCAATTCTTCATGCCGGAGATGTTGGTTCCCGGCTGGTGCTGGATGACCTCGGGCGCATCGCGGACGTGAGAGCGGTGCGGGGAAACGTGGATTCTGATGAACTAAATCTGCCGCCTTTG
>JAJXZM010000285.1 GCA_021780055.1 Acidobacteriota bacterium | reverse complement strand
GTCCAGTCGGGAAATGCGTTTTCAAAACCCGGAAATGCCTTGGGATACCGTCTCGCCCTGTGAAGATGAAATTCTTTTCGCACCCAGTGCTTGAGCTTGCTCCACTCCCGGCTCAACCAGCTCGCTTTTTTGGCATGAGTATTCTTCGGAAGGGTAATAGGATGCCGGTTCACATCGAGATGATCAAACTCGCTCCACACCCAGCTCACGTTGAAATTCTGGTCCAGATCAACCAGCACATCACCCAAGACATTAGTCGTCCCGGGATACCCAGGGAGGTTGGCGTAGGCCTTCAGCATGCTCCCCAGAACCACGAAGTGGCCGTCTGGAAGGGTTGCGATGTCATGGTGCAGATCAGCGAGCTGGATGTCGCCATGGCCCGAGGCAGTCAGCTCCGCATTCAATGAACTGAGCGTGATCTGCGCAACCGGATCGCCTGCAAGATCAATCTCGCGGATCAGGTCAACGCTCTCATCCTTCGCTGTCAGCGTCTCACCTTGTCCAGGGATTTTGAACTGCGACGGATATGAGAGCACGACGATAAAGTTGCCGTTAGGCAACAGCTTAATTGGCTGGATGATGGTGTAACGGGAAGGCCGATCGGGGAAGTTGTAGCCCCAGATGATATTGCCCTGGAGATCTGTAGCATATGCCTCCAGGAACCTGATGTTCGAAATTGTGCTCGTGGCATCTGCCAACTCAACGCCCGGCTGGGGCGTCTCGCCGACGGCCGTAGTCGCCGTCAGTTTCGGGAGTATGTTTCTGGGGAACCTGCCTGTTGTAAAGGTGTGGTCTGCGTCGTCCACGACCTTTCCGTCGCCCTCAGTAACAACCGCACGCATGTGGTAGGTGGTACTCTGCTTCATCCCAGCCACAAATATCTTGACTGGACCGCCATTCGAAGGTGCAGCAACCGGTGCAGTCACCTTGCCATAGCGGGTATCAGGACCAAACTCCACATGGACCATCCCCTGTACTGTCGGCTGATAGCTGTAGAGCGCCACTAATGGATTTGCGGTCGGTGTGACCATAGATTGCCCGGCGGACAGCCGAACCCCTATGCCCTTAAGGCTGATGTTCTGCTCTGAATTGACGCCGCCTGAAAGGGTTACAGATAGGGTGCCGGTCGAGGATCCGGAAGTCATCGGCGAATAGCTCACGACCATCGAACAGCTCTCGCCCGCAACCAGCGAGGTCTCACAGGAAAGATTTGGGTCAAGTCTGAAGCTTGAGTTGCCGCTTACCTTGGCGGATACCGTCGCGGCTGCGCGTCCAATGTTGGTAATGGTCACAACGCCGCGCGTCGAGGTCTGAGATACCGCAACTCGACCAAAATTGAAAGCGTGAGTGCTGGCGACGGGAGTCTCGGATTTCCGGCAGCCGTTAAGAAAAAGCACGGGCAAGCAAAGCAAAAGGAGGCTTAGGCTCTTATGGCGAAGAATCACGATACACCTGGGCATGGATTTTCAAGCGCGGATCCGTTGAAGATTTTAATGCATCCTGAGCTCCGGCTGCTTATAACCCTCCCCAAATTCAGGATTTGGCACAGAGCCGCCTCAGGCGAGGCGATACGAAACAAAAAATCATTGAGCAGCTCCGGCCGTCACCGGCGCCTTGCCAACACGCACCACAGGCCCATAGGCGTCATATCCGGGCCATGCGCGCAGGCGCTGCAGGGCCTTGCGAGCAAGGCCCGTTAACGGAAGGGTGTGAAGCTCATCAATCACGACCCACTGTCGCTTGTTTCCTCGTTTCGGCAACAGCGGACGCTCGCTCGCGCCCCACTCGTAAATCGTGACGTAGTAGTTCGAGTCGGTGATCGAGTGACGCAGTGTTAGGACCTTTTTCGCATTCGGCGATTCCTCTCCGCTGAGCTCAGGCAGCTCCCACATCCCGGGCATGAGCGACGACTTCGTCGATCTCCTCTCCAGCAAGACCTGGATGGAATGGGTACGCGCCTTCTCCGGCTTTGCAAGCCGCAGCATGAAAGCGTAGGTCAGCTGTCGGCTCACCATCTTCTTCCGCCCCGCCACAGGATGTTCCCCCTGCGTGCGGCACAACTCACGCAGTGGGCACTCGGTGCAACGTGGATCACGAGGAAGGCAGACCAGAGCACCTAACTCCATCATCGCCTGATTAAAGTCACCGGGACGCTCTGAATCGAGCAGATCGCTCGCTTCAGCACGCATCTTGGCTGGCGAGACTTGCCCCTCGGCCCGTCCGTAAAGGCGGCACAGTACGCGTGCCACGTTCCCGTCAACGCATGCAACCGCCTCACCGAACCCAATGCTGGCAATGGCTGCAGCGGTGTAGTCGCCAACACCGGGCAAAACACGGAGCTTAGCTGCAGTTTGGGGCAGCTTTGCGTCCATCTCCCCAGCGACAAACTGGGCGGCCTTATGCAGCAGCCGCGCTCGGCGGTAATAGCCAAGCCCGCTCCAATGTGCCAGAACCTGGTCCTCCGGAGCCTCTGCCAGCGCTTCCAGAGTCGGGAAGCTCTGCATAAACCGCGAGTAATGCTCAATCACCGCAGCAACGCGCGTCTGCTGGAGCATAATCTCCGAAACCCAGATGGCATAAGGATCCTTTGATCTTCGCCAGGGAAGATCGCGGGCATTCTCATCAAACCAGGGCAAAAGCCGCTGGCGAACCGCAAGGCAATCAGGACTACAACTCATCACAAAACTGAGCTCATTGTAGATGGAGCCATGGCAAAGAGTTACAGGAAACTTTGGTTTCTGCAATGGCAGTTTATGTTTACTTTAATGTAACGATGCGCTGTAGGGCCAACAAAGCCAGCCATGGAAGAAGTTGGGATCTGAAACGCGAGCGAGAATCGCCCTAAAAATACAAAAGCCCGCTCCGAAGAGCGGGCTTTTCTTAGAATCATGCCGGCGATCACCTAATCTCCCACACACTTTCGCGTGCAGTACCATCGGCCCAGCGAGGCTTAACTTCCGTGTTCGGGATGGGAACGGGTGGGACCCTCGCAGTATGGTCACCGGCAAATTGAGGCGCTTAGGAGGCGTCTATGCCTCCTGCCGAAATCCCGAGCGCACTTCGCAAAGGACCTCGACGCCTTGGAACTTGGTAGGCGCTTGGCGGGCTTTTTCTCCCGCAGCCGAATCCTGTCAACGGGCGATTTCTCCCGGACAAACGAAGCAGCAAACTGGCGCCACAAGAAAACCTGATTATCAATCGGCGATTGCCGCCGAATTCACAACGAAATCGATTGGCCTGTTACAAGGCCTGTTGAATGTCTGCGGCAATACTGCGCAGAGTTAATTCTATGGACAAGCCGAACGGGCGATTAGTACTGGTAAGCTACACGCATTGCTGCGCTTCCACCTCCAGCCTATCAACCAGGTGGTCTTCCTGGGCCCTTCAGGGAAATCTCATCTTGGAGCGTGCTTCCCGCTTATATGCATTCAGCGGTTATCACAACCGAACTTCGCTACCCAGCCGTGCCATTGGCATGACAACTGGAACACAAGAGGTTCGTCCATCCCGGTCCTCTCGTACTAAGGACA
>JAJXZM010000343.1 GCA_021780055.1 Acidobacteriota bacterium | reverse complement strand
CGCTGTTTCGTAATTGGTAACTTCTATTGCTAGCCTTATACTCTTGCATCCCAATTACATAAGTGGTATACGGTTGCCGTCATACCTTTGCGGCGGAACGCCGGCCGCGCAGATTGCAGGGAGCACGCACTATGCACCATCACTGGGGGGACCATGAACAGCCTTCTTAGCGTACAACCCATCGACGCGTTTCGGTCCCCGCCACTAACCCCGTGCCCTCGCCCGTCGTAGCGGCGGCTTTACGCCGCCTCCGTAGCGCAGACCGCTGCGGCTGCGGCCTGCGGCTCTTGTTCTAGTTCGTTCAAAGGGCCGCGGACCTCAGAAACGGAGGTCCACGCTACCAGCTTACTCAGGCCAATCCCCGGAGGCAGGCAATGGAAGAGAACAGGAAGTCAGGGCGTTTCGAAAAACTTATAGCAGCGCCGGCAAAGCTGGTTGACTTGATTGGCTACCAGGAAGGCTCCGTCGTGAGCCGAACCCTCATTGACAAGAAGGCGGGAACAGTGACGCTGTTCGCGTTCGACGAGGCGCAGGGCTTGAGCGAACACACGGCGCCCTACGATGCAACGGTTTCTGTGCTGGAGGGAGAAGCGGAGATTGTCATATCCGGCAGACCTCATCGTGTGGAGGGAGGCGAAGTCATCATCCTGCCGGCGAATGAGCCTCATGCCCTGAAAGCCCTCAAGAGGTTTAAGATGCTCTTGATCATGATACGTTCCTGATAGGAGCCAATGCCGTGCACAGAGAACGAGCCCTGTAGCACAACCTGCCGCGGCTGCGGTCTGCGGTTTTTGTTCTTGTTCATTCAAAGGGCCGCGGACCTCAGAAACGGAGGTCCACGCTTGTATCTTGATTTCGTTGTGTTAAGAATCCTTCAGACCAAGGGCATGGTTCGGCGGGAAGGTCGATCTGCGCTGAGGCCCCGCGATGAGCCGCGAGCCTTTCGGGTAGATGGCCCCCGCCGTGGTCAACTTGTGGTTGCGGTTGGCCGGGTGTATAGTTCCCGTGAAGTCGCACTCATGAAGGTCTCGGATGATGCCCGTCAACCGTTCCGCGAACCGGAGGCGCTGTCTTCAGTTTTTGTGTTTATTGCGCCCGCTGCCGCTGGAACAAGGCGTGACGGCGCAACAGGCCCTGAAACTCTCTGAGGGCCGAGGAGGATTACAAATGAAAGGTGCACGCGGTTCAAAGCTTTCACATTGTACAGCGATATTGGCAGAACTCCTTTTTCTGGCCGTGGCGGTTTACGCCGCAGGAAATCCCGCGCCGAGGCCGCCCCTGGCACCCGCGAACACGGCGGCGGCCGGCCCTTCCGGATATCACCTTTTGAAAACGATTCCCATTCCTGGCGACACGTTTTGGGACTACCTGAAATTCCAACCCTCCACTCGCCGCCTTTTCGTTTCGCATGGCACGCATGTGGTTGTCGTCAATGTGAATTCGGGGAAAATTGTCGGCGACATCGGCGGGATGGAAGGCATCCACGGCATCGTTCTCGCGCCGGAATTCAATCGCGGATTCGTAACCGATGGCCGTGCAGCCAAGCTTTGGATATTCAACTTGCGGACGCTGAAGGTCATCGGCAGCGCACCCACCGATAAAGACGCGGATGGGGTTGTGTATGACCCCGCGTCGAAGCGCGTCTTTACGATGAACGGCGACTCGCACACTTCAACCGTGGTGGACGCGAAGACGGGAAAGGTTGTGGGCCACATTGAGCTTGGCGGCGGGCCCGAATTCCCGGTCGCTGACGGACGCGGCCACGTCTACGCGAATATTGAAACCACCAGTGAGATTGTCGAAATCAACTCGCACACCTTGAAAATCGTGCATCGCTGGCCTCTTGCACCCGGCGAATCTCCCAGCGGACTCGCCATTGACACAGAACACCACATTCTCTTCTCCGGCTGCCGCAATGAGCTCATGGTGATCATGAATGCGGATACAGGGAAAGTGATTGCGACAGAACCGATCGGACGCGGGGTGGATGCCACCCGCTTTGATCCGGGAACCGGCTTTGCCTTCGCTTCGAACGGATTCGCTGCTGATTTAACAGTGATTCACGAGGACTCGCCCACCAAATTCCATGTTGTGGAAAACGTGCCGACCGAATTTGGCGCTCGGACCATGGCCCTTGATCCAACCACACATGATGTTTTTCTGGTCACAGCGAAAATCGAACGCATTCCGAACCCGAAGCCGCACACCCGGCCTTTCCGCATGGTGCCTGGCACGTTCCATCTGCTCATTTTCGGAAGGGAGTAACACGGACACGCCGATGTTTTTGCTGGCAGGTGGCGCAGATGTTGATTTTTGGCAACTGCGGTCAGCGTAGCTGGGGAGGTTTGGGATGGCGTTGCTCCAGAACCGCCCGGCGACGGTCCATGCGAACGATTGCGACGGGCCGAGGGGGATGAAGCTCAAGACGGGCCTCTCGCACCGCGAGACTGCAGACACTACAAGGCGAGCATCTGTGCCCACCCAACCAAAGGGCTGAATGTGCCGTTAACGAGCGGGTAGCCACGCTCAGTGATTTTCTGACCGTGGGTTCTTTCTGGAGCAAAGGCCCACGGACAATAAGGTATTGTCCGTGGCTACCAGTTACCCGATTGCGGGCAATTATATGCCTTGACAGGCATATACGTTGTGGAGTATATGAAGGGAATGGAATCTGTATTTGAAATCATTGCGGAGCCGAACCGCCGCGCGATATTGAGTCTGCTGCTCTCTTCACAACAGTCGGTGGGAGAGATCGAGCGCCGGCTTGGCATGCCGCAGCCGACCGTATCAAAGCACCTGCGGGTGCTGCGAGAGGCCGGTTTTGTGGAATCCACGGTGGACGCGCAGCGCCGTCTCTACCGGCTGAGGCCGGAACCGCTACAGGAGTTGGATGCCTGGCTGGTTCCCTTCCGGCGGTTCTGGTCCGCCCACGTGGATGCTCTGGAACGCCACCTCGACCGCATGGACCAGTCAACACGAACGAAGAAGAAGGCAACGAGAGGACGACGCGGCCCAAACCGCGAATGTGACAAAGGAGAAGCGAAATGAAAATCAAAGTGACCAGCGTGTACGTGGACGACCAGGACAAGGCCCTGCGCTTCTATACAGAGGTGCTGGGTTTTGCCAGCAAGGCCGATTTCAGCCAGGGGCCGTTTCGCTGGCTGACCGTGGCCTCGCCCGAGG
The DNA here is from genome assembly GCA_021780055.1 of Acidobacteriota bacterium. The sequence goes on along the minus strand of JAJXZM010000343.1, from coordinate 351 downwards.
AACCGGACGGCACTGAATTGCAACTGGCGCTGAACGATAACCCCGCGGCCAAAGCGTATCAGCAGGCGATGTTCCAACAGGGCCAGCCCGCGGCTATGTTCTTCACCGACGACGTGCAGGCCGATTACGAGCGAATGAAAGCGCGCGGCGCGGAGTTCACCATGCCGCCCACCGACGTGACCGCCTCAACCATTGCGATGCTGAAGGACACCTGCGGCAACCTTATTCAGCTCACGCAGTTGAAACGCTGGTAAGTAAGGAAGACAAGGGGGAGAAGATGACCGACCGCGAGCAGTACGAACCGGGCCCGGCCAGCGGGGCACAGGTGCGAAAGGACGGAGAGAAGTGGAC
>JAJXZM010000456.1 GCA_021780055.1 Acidobacteriota bacterium | reverse complement strand
GTTCCTGGATTCTGCCAGCGCGTGCAGGAGTGTGATGCTTCCTTCGAACTTGCTGTCGTAATTGTGCGGCGCCCATAGCCCCTGGGGGCTGGGAAACGTCACCGGCGTGTCCATGATGGTGTCGAAGGGGCCAATGCCGTCCAGCAGGGCCTGGGCATACACATAGACTTTGAAAGATGAGCCAACCTGCCGGTAGGCTTGTACGGCGCGGTTAAACTGGCTCGTGTCGTAATCGTACCCGCCCACCATTGCCTTGATTTCGCCGGTAGCGTTGTCAATCGCCACCAACGCTCCCTGGACGAGCGGCGTCTGATCAAGCGTCACATGGATCGTTGCCCCGTTGACCTCATCGATGCGGAACAAGTCCACGTCACCGGGGCTGAACACGGATCGAGGTTCCTTTCTGCCTGTCCACTTGAAATCCGCGGGTTTCACCTGCGCGGTGAGGTCTCCGAATCGGACGCTGGCGTAAAGCGGGCTGACAGCCATCACGATGCCGTGTGCTACGCCACCCGCTTTCAGCGGGTCCGCCCAGTCGGAATTGTCGTAAGTCTTGAGCGTGGCCTGCTGGCCATCAGGAAAGCGGACAGGGTCCTTCAGGATGTTCTGTTCCGGTCCCCGCCAGCCACGCCTTTTATCATCCACGCGCAGGCCATGCCGGAGCGCTTCCTGGGCTTCCTTCTGCATCTGGATATTGAGAGTGGTATAGACCCGCAGACCCTTTTGCTGGACGGCTTTCAGGCCGTACTTCCGCTGAAGGAACTGCCGGATGTCCTCAACAAAGTAGGGCGCAATATTCTCATGCCAGCTTCGGACGTGCAGGTCCAGCGGGATCCCGACGGCCGCTTGGTACTGGGGCTTGGTGATATTGCCTGTCTCCAGCATCGCTCGCAAAACTTCATTGCGTCGGGCGATTGCGTAATGCGGATGGAGAATCGGCCAGTAAATTGGACCGCGGGCCATGCCGGCCAGAAGAGCGGCTTCCGGAAGTGTCAGTTGCTCAAGATGTTTTCCAAAGTAGAACTCTGCCGCGGCAGCGAACCCATAATTCCCATATCCCATGGGAACCTGGTTGGCATACATGCTGAAAATCTGCGGCTTGGTGAAGCGGCGCTCGATCTGAATGGCCAGCAGCGCTTCCTGGATCTTTCGACGGAAACTCTTTTCCGGAGTCAGAAAAAGCATTTTGGCAACTTGCTGAGTCAGCGTGCTGGCTCCTTGTGCCTTCCGCCACTCCAGAATATCGGTGGCGGCGGCCCGCATGATCCTGAGTACATCAATTCCCCAGTGGCTTTCGAAATTACGGTCCTCAATAGAAATGACGGCGTTTCGCAGAACTGGCGGAATCTGGTTGTAGGTGACCATCACGCGATGCTCCATCGCAAACCGGGCGATGGGAGTTCCGTCATCGGCAAAAACTTCCGTCATCACGTCTGGGCGGTAATTTTCCAACTGCTGGACTTGAGGAAGGTCGGATGAGTAAACAAAGAAGAGTCCCCCCAGGACTCCCGCTCCTGCAGAAAAGACGACCAGGATCACAAAAACCAGTTGTCCAAAAAACTTGCGGCTTTTCAGCAGCGGTGTCATCCTCCCGCTCTGTGAGCGCTTGGGAGGCCGGAGTCGGGGGCCATCCATATATTTACTCGCCTCTCCACCAATTCTATTGCCACGTGACGAAGACAGTCAAACAAAGAAGCGATCTCGGCTGTTGGTTCAGCACAGGCTGTTCTTTCTGTTGCTTCGCGTTTTCCCGTGATCAGGAGGGCATTGCTATAAGCTTCCGGCAAATCCGAATGAGCCGCGAGTACGGGATCTGGGACGGTGAAGAAAGCATGACCAGTTCTCCCTGACGGAAGCTGCTGAAGTACCACTTGGAAAACAGACCCAGGTGCTCCCACGACGCCACATTCGGGAAATCGTCTGCGCGGTTCAGTAACTCCTCAAAAAGAATACGGATGCGTTCGTCGAGAGAAAGCGGTGTAGAGACGTTTTCACCGAGGTCGAGCATGCCTGGTCCGTGCAGCTTGCCCGAACACATCAGGAAAAACGAAAGAGTCTTGGACTGCAATCCGGGCAAAACAATGACGGCGTGAAGTTCGTGAACGTTCCGGACAGGTTCAGGCCTGAGCGCCAGTGCGTCGTGGACTTTTTCCGCTTTGTGGTGCAATTGCGCAGCGCGCTCAAAATCAAGGTCTCCGGAGGCACGATCCCGTTCCGACTTCAGGCTTCGTTCAAGAGACTGGCCCGCGCTGCCCAGAAATTCGACGACGCGCTCCACTTCCTCGCGATATTCGGCGTCAGTACAGCCCTGGAAGCATGGGGCCAGACACATGCGCATCTGCGAGTAGATACACCCTGGGTGGGCAGGGTCGGGATGGAGGTCCTCGGAGCAGCGCCGGACCTTGAAAAGCTCGAGAAACTCTCCTGCAAAGCGCTCCGCCGCGGCCCGGGAAGGGAATGGTCCGTAATACAGTGAACCATCATTGGCAATTCGACGCGTCGGATAGACGCGTGGAAAACGATTCTGAAGGTTCACCTTGAGCATAGCGGGAGGTTTGAGGCGCAAACGGGTGCGGTATTGCCGCGGGTAGTAATGGCGGGTCAGGCGGTAGACCAGCCACTGGGTCTCGAAGCCCGAGCCGGCATACTGATATTCTACGCGTCGTGTTATTTCCCGAAGATTCAGCAGCCTCGAGCTCGCTTCAGGCTTTCGAAGCACCCGGCGAAGCCGCCGCTGCAAGTCGAGCGTCCGGCCGATGTAGGGCGGCGTTCCAGGCGTTAACGCCTTGTCGGGGAAAAGGGCGAACACCGCCGCGCGGTGCTCGAACTGTTCAAAGAACGGCTCGCTCTCTGCTTTCGGATCAAATTCCAGCGAGTTGTCGAGTCTCATTTTAGATCCCCGCGCTTGAGCTGATTTTAGTTTCTGGGCAAAAGGGCGGTCAAGCTGCGAGGCGCAGAGCGCAAAAGCGCTTAGCAGAAAAACGGACGTCCGCTGTTTGGACCAGTGCCCGGCGGAATACGAAAGCCCTTCATATAACTTGATAGCATGCCGGCCGATGGTATTAACGCAGGCGCCCGGGTTGCATCATGCCGCCTTTTACTTCCCCGCAATCTCTCCCATCAGTCGCCAAGTGGAAGCGCGACTGCCGCCGCCGAATGCGACAAGTTTCCGTATAAAAATAATTTTTATCGTTTGTAGAAGTATTATTTATTGGACGGGAAATTGCGATCTTCCTAAACTGGCGTGGTTTTAGTGACGTGCCTGAGGTTCCCGTTGTTCCTCGTAAGGCTCCTCCTCCAGGTTCCTTAGCAAGCTGTATTAACCTGATTTTAGACATGTTGGGTATTTCCCTTAAAGTTTGATGTACATTTATACGATTTAGGTATAGTATTCGTCACCGTGTAAGGATTGTCATGGGGAACCGAAATGACATCCTGATGGATGCCGCTTCTACAGTCACAGGAAGGGTCCCAGAAGAAGTTACAGCCCCAGTTTCTACTTGTGATTATTGTCACAAATGGACGTGATCGAAAT
>JAJXZM010000062.1 GCA_021780055.1 Acidobacteriota bacterium | reverse complement strand
GGTCCCTAGCCGGGATCGAATAGATGTGTGGTGGAACCTGGCCACCGTTTCATGGCGAAACAAAAACCAGGCCCGACAGCCAGTTTCCGCTTGACGGAACCGACAACCTTATAGATGCGGTCAGCGAAGCCGAGTGGGGTTAGAATGGCGGGGAAAGAAAATTATGAATTCTGAAGGATGAAAGACCCCTCACCCGGTCGCCTTGCGCGACCACCCTCTCCCCAAGGTAGAGGGCGACGAAATTCCAGTTGGGCGCCCGAGCCACCCCAATGTTGGCAATGGACCGCGTGGAATGAAAACAACCCAATGCCTCTCGCTTCACGAGACCGCAAATAGCACAAGGCAACCAACTGCGCCAGCCCCGCCAGCCCGACAACTCCTGAACAATGAACTTGGCGCCGCGAGACGGAGGGACAATCAATGACTTCACGAGAACGCGTTCAGATGGCGATTGAGCACAAGGAACCAGACCGTGTTCCTCTTGACCTGGGCGCGTGTACGGTGACCGGAATGCACGCTGACACGGTTTACAAGCTTCGCCAGGCGTTGCATCTCGACGACCCCGGAACGCCCGTCAAAGTCATGGAGCCTTCCCAAATGCTGGGGGAGATCAGGCCCGATCTGATGGAGGCGCTCGGAGTCGACGTGGCAGGGCTCGCGAAACCAACCACGAAGTTCGGTTTCAAAAACGCAGACTGGAAACCCTGGACGACTTTCGAGGGCACGCCGGTGCTGGTTCCCGGGGGTTTTAACACTGAACCGGACGAGAACGGAGACATCCTGATGTACCCCGGAGGTGACAAGTCTGTCCCCGCCAGCGCCCGCATGCCGAAGGGCGGGTTCTACTTCGATTCCATTGTTCGCCAGCCACCTATTGACGAAGACGCCCTCAACATAGAAGACAATTTGGAAGAATTTGGTCCCATTTCCGACGATGATCTCGAACACCTGCGCCGCGAAGCCGAACGCTTGTGTTCGGAAACCGACAAGGCTATTCTGGCCAACTTTGGAGGGACGGGTTTCGGTGATATTGCGAATGTCCCGGGCCCGGGGGTCAAGCATCCGAAAGGCATTCGTGACATCGAGGAGTGGTACATCAGCACCGTCACGCGCCGCGACTACGTTTACAAAGTCTTTGAGCGCCAGTGCGAGATCGGCATCAGGAACCTGGAAAGAATCTTTGCCGCAGTGGGGAATCGCGTGACGGCCGTTTATGTTACAGGGACTGATTTCGGCCAGCAGAACGGACCGTTCATCTCGGTGAAATCCTATCGCGACCTCTTCAAACCTTTTCACCGGGAAGTCACCAGTTGGATCCACAAAAATACTCAGTGGAAGTGCTTCATCCATTCCTGCGGCTCCGTTCGGGCGCTGCTCCCGGACTTTATCGATGCAGGATTTGAAATCATCAACCCGGTCCAGTGCTCGGCGGCGGGCATGGCGCCGGAGGAGTTGAAGACAGAGTTTGGCGATCGCGTGACCTTTTGGGGCGGCGGCGTTGACACGCAGGGCACGCTTCCTTTTGGCACGCCTGAGGAAGTCCGGCAGGAAGTCTGCTCGCGGCTGAAGATTTTTGGACGGTCTGGCGGGTACGTTTTCAATCCGACGCACAACGTGCAGGCCCGAGTGCCGGTTGAGAACGTCCTGGCGTTGTATCAGGCCGTACGGGAATTTGGAGAGTATCCCATTTGAGAGAGCGCAGTCCGGGGCTGGCACAGACATCGACGTTGGATGTCTGCGGGCCGCGTAGCGCGTGGCATCTGAAAATTCAGCAGAAAGAGGTGCGCATACCTTCCGGAAGGCGGAACGTACGCGCAACCCAGGGAAGTCCTCGCTATCAGTTTTATCGCTGCACCGATGCCGGCGGGCGATCCTTCATTTGATTCAAATGCCGGGAAGCCAATCCAAGGTAATAACTCGCCTTTGCATTTGAAGGATCGAGCGCGAGGGCCTTCTTCAGCTCGGCGATGGCTTCGGTATACTTTTGCTGAAGCCAGAATGCGGTTCCCAAGTGGAAATAGGCGCTGGACAACGAGGACCCATCCTTAACGGCGGCTTCAAATTCTGATTCCGCGCCCGGCAGGTCGCCATGATGGACCAGGAGGAAACCCCGCGCATCATGAGCTTCCGCCTTCGGGAGACCTGAATGGACCGCCCACTGATAAAACTGGACTGCGCCGTCTTCATCATCCCGGCGCTCAAGCGCTCGGGCCATGTTGTAATAGGCTTCCGCAAAATCCGGCTGGAGGGCGATGGCTTTGCGGAATTCGATGGCGGCATGGTCAGCGTCTCCGCTTTGCAGGTAGGCCAATCCAAGAGAATTATGGACGGCGGGAGACTTGGGCAGATATTCGAGCGCCCAGCGCAGTTGACGAATAGCCGCAGGCCAGTCGCGCTTGCTGAATGCGTCAAGACCTTGCTGATAATGGGCCTGCCCCGCTCCAGCGCCGCTCTGAGCGTCGGCGCTCCGGCCGGCAAGCCCGGCCACGAGAAGAGACGCGAGCACTCCCACAACCAGAACGGCCGCTCGTAGTGAAGTTCCATGGGTCTTCCGCAGATTCAATCAGGTCCTCCGCGCCGCTCGGAATAAACAATGCCCGTCACCATGGTACGGCGTCAATGCGAGCTGCGCAATTTGCGCTTTGGACACCCTATCCGCGAAGAAGAAATTCCTGACGGTTTTGCGCTCTGGCGTCGTGTTACACTTGATTTGCGTCTAACGCGCTCGGTTCTGTTGCTCGGGTCAGGTTAACCGTTCCCTCAGCCCCATCTTCAGTCCCATTCGCATCATATCGGCGCATACGGGCCGGACACGTCCCGCAGGAGGATGTCGTGTGAGCGTTGTAAGCCAGGATTCACTTTTGGTACCCACAGAGCCACGGATCAACCCGCTGGCCTGGAAAGAGGTTGTGGCGAAGTACCAGCAGCCCTCACTCGGGCGGAGCATCTTTCAGATCGTTAACTCATTTGTGCCTTATGTGGCACTCTGGTTTCTGATGGATTGGAGCCTGGCGATTTCAGGCTTGCTCATCCTGCCGTTGGCAATCCTGGCCGGCGGTTTTCTGGCGCGGATCTTCATTATCCACCACGATTGCGGCCATGGGTCATTCTTCAAGTCCCAAACCGCCAATGACGTCGTTGGATTCATTACCGGAGTGCTGACTTTCACTCCCTACCACTTCTGGCGCTTTGAACACGCCGTGCACCACGCCGGGTCGGGCGATCTGGACAGGCGGGATCTGGGCTCGGTGTGGACTTTAACGGTGCAGGAATATCTTGAAGCGCCCTGGTGGAAGCGCTTTGCCTATCGTGTGATGCGAAACCCGGTAGTCCTCCTGGTGGTGGTGCCGTCGTTCCTGTTCCTGGTGATCCACCGGTTTGCCTCCCGCCGCGCGAGCAGGCGTGACCGGCACTCCGTGTATTGGACCAACGCCGCCATTGTGGGCCTGGGCGTTCTGCTGAGCCTGGTGATGGGGCTCAAAGCATATCTCGTGATTCAACTCTCTATCATGACGGTGGCGGCCACGGCGGGAGTC
>JAJXZM010000165.1 GCA_021780055.1 Acidobacteriota bacterium | reverse complement strand
CCTAGGGAAATGCTGAATCCATAGACCAGAGCGAGTGCCGCCCCGGGCAGTGCCAGGTGTCCCAGCGGCCCGGCAACCACGGCCATTTTCTTTGAGAGCATAAGGGTTCCCAGGTAGGCGGCTGCGCCCGCGATGAATACTCCGCTGATCAGGCTCAGGACCAGTTGGTGTGTCATCGGTCAAAACGCCTTAGTGGGCATAAAACTTGACCTCGGTTCCATAAACGTCACTCAACACCTCCGGGGTCAGCACTTCTTTCGGAACACCGTAGCAACGGTGACCGAATCTCGACAGGCACAAAACGTGCGTGGAGTGCGCGAACACGATGTCCAAATCGTGGGTGACATTAAAGATGGTCAGTTTCTGCGAGCGCCAAACGTCTTGCAACAGCGAATAAATGGTCTCGCCGCCGGCGATATCCACTGCGGCTGTCGGCTCATCCAGAAACAACACGTTTGGGCGCGAGGCGAGGACCCACGCCACAAGCATCCTTTGAAATTGTCCGCCCGACAGGTGACCCGCGCGCTCAGTCAGGACCTCTTTTTGCAGCCCAACCTGGGAAATATAGGTCAGAACTTCATCGCGTTTCAATTTCTTAAGGGAGAAGAAATCCTTCACCGTCAGAGGCATGTCTCTTACGGACATTTGATTGAGGCCCTGCGGAAGGTAGCCGATTCTTGCCCTCTTGTGCCAATTCACCTCGCCTTCGTGCGGCAGCAGGCCCAAAAGGGCCTTTATTAACACAGTTTTCCCCGATCCGTTCGGACCCAGGATGGTCAGGAATTCACCCTCTTCAACAGTAAAGTCCAGGTCGGGCAGGATAAGAGAACCGTCCAGGACCACTCTGAGATTCTTGACTTCCAGCAGAATATCGCTCATGGGCTCAGTTCTTGTCCCCACCGGCCGGCACATGCCTCAATCGGGCGATGTGTGCGGCCAGAGGACGACATCCATGGAACCGGGAAAACGCTTATATACAATAATCGCAATCGGATGCCTCAAAAGCAAGAAGAGGGAACCAACCGCGGCGGGATTGGCCCCGCGCTGGCAGCTTCTGCAAGGCCCGTAAACTTCACTTCTCCCTGTGGAGCTGAAGCGGGCACGCCGCCGCACCAGCGGATTTTGCTTGACAAAAGTGGCCTAGTATGGTAGCCTCATGGGTAGGGTGAAGGAGCCGTCAAGGCCGCTTCCGGCAGTGCAGGGCCTATTCACAAGGTTTGACGCTTATGCGAGAGCAGGGGACCCAAGCCGCAGTATTAAAAGGGAACGGTGCGACACGGGAAGCGGTGGAGCGGCCAGGGAAAAGGCTAGCGCTCTTGCTTTTTGGGACAAATGGGACAAAAAAAGATGTTATTTTGAAAAACGAACCGGAGAAGTTATTGAAAACACAGGATCTTGCCTGAAAAGCGAACCGGAACGAACCGGAAAACGAAGCGGAGAAGTTGCTGAAAATAAGTACCTGTGGAAAAAACGAACCGAAAACGAAGCTGAAAACGAAGCGGGCCATGTTGTTCAAAATAAAGAACAGCAAAAATACTGCGCCGGCTACAAAAACGGAGCCATCACGTGTCAAAAGGGCTAGCTGGCTATCAGATTCGAATGGCTCAGTGCCTGGCGCTTGGGCTCTGCAGTTCCTGAAGGGAACGACTCGCGACGATGGATGCCTCTCGCCTCGCGAGATCGCAGATACCACAAGGCCAACATCTGCGCCCGCCACGGGCTCCTTTTGCTATACTGTCGGGCACCTGCATTGGAGGTGGTCGCATGTCTATTGCTCTGGTTCTTCTTAGTTTAATCGTGGTATGTGTGCTTCTGGTCATAACCGGATCATTTTTCACGGTTGCCACATCTCAGGCGGCGATCGTGCAGCGGTTCGGCAAATTCCTGCGAGTGGCGAACGCCGGCCTGAATTTCAAGATGCCCTTCTTTGATTCGATCACCGCGCGCATCAACCTGCGCGTGCAGCAATTGGATGTCGAAATCGAAACCAAAACCAAGGACAACGTCTTTGTCCGGATTCCCGTCTCCATCCAGTATCTTGTCATGCCGGACAAAGTGTACGAGGCATTCTACAAGCTCAATGATCCCTCCCAGCAAATCCAGTCGTACGTCTTCAATGTGATTCTTGGCCACGTGCCCAAGATGAACCTGGATGAAGCCTTTCTGCAGCAGGCCGACATTGCCATAGCGGTCAAGTCCGAGCTCGACGCGATCATGGCGGACTTCGGCTATTCCATCACCAAGGCGCTTGTCACCGATATCAAACCGGACGACAAGGTCAAGGCGGCGATGAATGACATCAACGCCGCCCAGCGCGAACAGGTGGCGGCCAGCGCCCGCGGGGAAGCCGAGAAAATTCTCAAAGTGAAACAAGCCGAGGCGGACGCGGAGAGCAAGGCACTCCAGGGCCAGGGCATCGCCAATCAGCGGAAGGCGATTATTTCAGGCCTGCAGGAATCGGTGGAACTTTTTCAGAAGAGCGTGCCCGGAGCTACGCCATCGGACGTTTTGACCCTGGTGATGATGACGCAGTACCTCGACACGCTGAAGGAAGTCGGCGCGAATTCGCGCACGAACACCATCATGATGCCGCATTCGCCGGGCGGGCTCTCCGACTTCTTCAGCGAGTTGCGAAACTCCGTCATCCTGGGCATGGAATCGGCGCAAGCATCCACGGCCGCGCTGTCCTCTGCCAAGCCCAACGGTCCCGGAGCCGCGCCGCAAGCGTAGGATTGCGGGAGCGGTCGGCGGGACGCGCGGGCCGATTTCAAATTGCAGATTCGAGATTTCAGAGTGGGGAAGCCGTCAGCAAGATCGACATTGCAAGGTGCGCGTGTGAGGCAACCTCGGAAGAAACGCAAAGACTCGCGGCTCGTCTCTAACTTGAAGGCGGGTTGCTTGACAAGCAGAGTACCGTCACCTATTATGCAAAAGAGAGGTACGTCTTGTTCAGCGGCGGTTTCACTGAAGTCGGGTTCATATTATTCATTGCTTTTCTTCTGTTCGGGCCGAAGAAGTTGCCGGAGATTGCACGCATACTCGGCAAGGGGATGGGAGAGTTGCGCCGCGCTTCCAACGAGCTGAAAAGCTCGCTGGAAGAGGAAATTCGAAATCTCGATCGCAAGGACGAGGACACCAGTTATTCCAGTCACTCCCAGCACGAGACGCAACCTTACGAATCGCAATCTTACGAGACGCACTCATACACCGAATTGGAAGAGGAAGGCTTCGAGCACCCGGCAGAGACGCACGAACTGAACGCACATTCTGAAGAGGCGACGTCAGACAGTCGCCCTGAAGAGGCAGCAAAGGCGCTGAGCGAACAGTCCGAAAGCAGTCTGAAGCCGGCTCCTGAGTATGGCTACGACTATTCAGAACCCTCCCAGCAAGAACCCGAACCACGGCCCCGAGGATGACGATTTCAGCGGCAAGCAGATGTCGTTCCTCGAGCACCTTGAGGAACTTCGGCAGAGGCTGGTTCGCAGCGCTATCTCCATTTTCGTCGGCTTCATAGTCTGTTTCTATTTTTCCGACAAAATCTACGGCCTTCT
>JAJXZM010000480.1 GCA_021780055.1 Acidobacteriota bacterium | reverse complement strand
TACCGACGTTCCCACTCTGGTGTTGATCGGCGACACCACAGACCCTGTCACGAAGCAGCATTACCTGAAGGACCCGCGCCACATTGCGAAGAAAGCTGAAGCATACCTCGCGTTTACTGGCATCGCGGACACGGCTTACTTTGGCGCCGAGGCTGAGTTCTTTATTTTTGACAACGTCCGGTTCGACCAGGCGCAACAGCACGCCTACTACTATGTTGACGCCGAGGAAGGACGATGGAATTCCGGTCGTGAGAAAGACAACCTGGGCTACCGGCCACGGTACAAGGAAGGATATTTCCCCGTTCCACCCACGGATCACTATCAGGACCTGCGCTCCGAAATGATGCTGGCCATGGAGAAGGCCGGCCTTACCATTGAGTGCCACCACCACGAAGTGGCCACCGGCGGCCAGAGCGAAATCGACCAGAAATTCGACTCCATGTTGAAATCAGCCGACGGGATGATGCTCTACAAGTACATCGTTCGCAATGTTGCGCGCCAGTACGGTAAGACCGTCACGTTCATGCCCAAGCCCATCTTCCAGGACAACGGCTCCGGCATGCACACGCACCAGAGTTTGTGGAAAGGCGGCAAGCCTTTGTTTGCGGGTGATCTGTACGCCGGTCTCAGCCAGACGGCCCTCTGGTACATCGGTGGTCTGCTGCACCACGCACCGGCTCTCGCCGCCCTGATAGCACCGACAACCAATTCTTACAAGCGGCTTGTGCCCGGGTTTGAAGCACCGGTCAACCTGGCCTACTCACGCAGGAACCGTAGCGCGGCGTGCCGCATCCCGATGTACTCGCCCAGCCCGAAGGCAAAGCGCGTCGAGTTCCGGCCCCCGGATGCCTCCTGCAATCCTTACCTCGCGTTTGCGGCAATGATGATGGCGGGATTGGACGGCATTGAGAACAAGATCGATCCCGGAGAACCGCTCGATAAGGACATCTACGATCTGGGGCCGGAGGAACTGAAAAAGGTGCCCTCGCTGCCTGGCTCGCTCGAAGAATCTCTGAGGGCCCTCGAAAAGGACCACGACTTCCTGCTCAAGGGCGATGTCTTCAGCGAGGACCTGGTCGAAACCTGGATCAGCTACAAGATGAAGAACGAAGTTCAGGCCGTCAACACCAGGCCCCATCCTTACGAGTTTGCTTTGTACTACGACATTTAGGAGCAAGTGGCTTGTTCTCAATTAGTTGAGGACACTCCACAAAAATTTGCATGTTTTGGGCATACTCGGCGAATTTTGCTCCCGCTGTCCGGTTTTAAGACTGTGGGGGTAATGCCGAGATGGAGAGCTAAAGTAGCCAAACCGGGGTTGGATTCGATCCAGCCCCGGTTTCTTTTTTGCGCAAAGAGTGTTACGGTATTCGTTCGCCATAGTACAAACTGCAATGACAGGCACCGCGGCGGCAGTTGGCGAAAATGCCGCTGCCCGAAACCTCTTCTCATCTATGTGGGCCATGGCTCAGAGAAGAATCGGCGTGTAAGCGCCAAGGCCCGTTCCTGGGAGCGTGCTGAACAACAGGCTCAAGCGCTGCGGGGTTCCTGGGGAGAAAGTAAGACGCAAGCGTTTGCTGACCGAAAAAGAACGGCAGCGTGTACGACTGGAAGAGGCGGTCGCGTTATTTTCGCCGATCAGATTACCCGGCTGGGGGACAATAGCACGGTTCAGAATTCACGGTCGCTGTTCGGTCACATCAACCCTGAGACGAAGACTGTCACCAGGGCTGGTCGTCTTTTCCGGTGGGTGGAAAAATACAATGCGGACAGACCTGCTGACCGACGAATCACTTACATTTCTGACAGAACCTCAACACACTTGACCGAGTGGCGAGCCGCTTGGGGCGGGAACTCCGAGGTCACGAATCATCAGCGCTGGAGGCGAGTAAGGGGCTTTTTCAACTTCTGCAAGGCTCAAGGTTGGATTGACAACAATCCCACCTCAGGGATTGCAAACGTCAAGGTGGCGAAGGGTAACCGAACCGCGATATTCACGGATCAGCAGTATGCCCAAATACTGAAAGCCATCCCACTCTATCCTCCGGAAAATGTTCCCGATGTCACCCGCACTGCGTGGCGGCGGCGGTTGATGGTGTTCACCGAGTTACTCAGGTGGACAGGCATGGCTCCCGTGGACACCGTTCTGTTTAGTCCCAGCCTCGTTGACGCTTAGGGGGTCCTGACCTACCGCAGGCAGAAGTCTTGGGAACTTGCAATTGTGCCTCTGCCTGATCACGTCCGCATTCTCCTGCGGGACATACCTTTGGAACGCGACAGCGTCTGCCCGGAGATGCCGTTCCGGTCGCGGACCTCCACCGTAGCTAGCGATACACGTAAATGGGCCCATCGCTATGATGCTTTGTTCAAATTGGCAGGGATCACCGAGGTGAGGACGGACCACCGAACCCGCAAGCCGCATCCTTATATGTTCCGAGATACTTTTGCCGCCTGGTACCTGACACATGGGACCAGTATCTTTACGGTATCCCGGATGTTGGGCCACTCCAAGACGCAAACGACAGAGAAAGCATACCTGCCCTGGGTGAAAGAGATGCAGGAATACCACATTAATCAAGCTCGGAAGGCCCAGCAGTCAATTGCGAAGATTATGATCGATAAGAGCGGTGACGTAAGCACCGACAAGATCAAGATCGAAACTGCAGCGGTCTAAGGTGTGCTGCGCAGTTTTTCATGCGCTCTTGGAACGACGCTTTCCGGAATCCGTAAAACGAAATAGCTGCGTTTGTACAGCTTCTCTCCTTCCCCAATCTTCAAAACCGCTGGGGCATCGCGGAAAAGCTTTCGAATAGTATCCTCCGAAAGACTCCACAACTTCCCGAGTGCAGCTACAGTGTAGTGCTTTTCGAGTGCGGCCATATTTATCCTCCACAGGTAAATACTGAGAAATCGGTCGAACTCTTGAAGGGGAAATGACAAAACCTTCGAGAACAAAGGAACCGTCCAGGTTGAATTCCTAATGTCGGCATCGTCAGGACCTCAAGGCGGTCCAGCGCCACCACTGTAGCGTTCAAGCCGGTAGGAGATCATCTCGCCGTGGTTCCCGGCGGCTTTCATCGTGACTTCCAAAAGGGTGTCCACCATCAAAGGCAACACCCTCACCGATTCAGTGAGGAACTCCGCTGGGCTAAAAGTCGCCACATGGCAACCCTGCGGGGCACACGGCTTCCAGCTTACACCTCACTTCGGCTTGCTCTGAGAAGCTCCTGAAGGACGTTTTCCAGATGAGCAGGCATGGGGGCTCCACCATGGATGTTGGAGGCTGCTCAAATGTGCACAGTAAGCACATTCACCGGCTTCGCGGGCTGAGCGGTCGGTGAACAATGCGCTGGCGACCGGTGGGGCAGAGCATCGGGAGTTGGGGGAAACTCTGACGCCGTTTTCTGACCGTTGCGAAGGGGGCTGCGGGCCGGCATGCCGTATCCCTACTCGCGCAAGGATTCATGAACCGGCTTCCGGGGCGGCCCTTGTGCGCGCAGGTCGCGCGGCCATCCATCGCTTTCTTCCGTGTGTCAAACGCTTCCTCTTTTCAGCT
>JAJXZM010000038.1 GCA_021780055.1 Acidobacteriota bacterium | reverse complement strand
GTCTTCTAAAACCCGCCTACGGGAAAAGTGACCGACCTGGGCAAGGCGGCGGATGAAAATTACCTGCGCATGGTTTCGGTGACTCCCGAAGGGGTCGTCCTTTGCGGGGTCGGCCCTCGTTTCGGAAGGATCATCGCCTATTACCCCAAAACCCACAAGTTTCAAACCTTGACCCCGGAAAAATATCGTCTTGCCAGTGTGACTCCGAAGCCGATGGTCAGCCCCCACTTCATGGTTGAACTGGCCGGGGACGATGTTCTCATCTATCGGACGAAAACGCTCAAGTTCCTGCGCGTGGAGAAACTTTCAGGGGCGTCGGGTATTAATCTGCTGGATGCGGACCACATCATTTACCAGGTGGGCCACGGAGATATTGAAAAACTCGACCTGCGCAACGGGGAAAAGTCGGTTTATTGCAAGTCACCGGGAGCCATTCCAAGTGGCCGCTGGTTTCTGACCAGCAACGGAAACCTTATGGGCATGCGGGTCCAGTCTTACGTCTATGTCAACGTCAAAAAGCACACAACGGTGCGCCATCGGATTCCGGTCGACGGTCTCGGGCAGGAGGTTTTTTGGCTGCGTTCGTTCCCGAACGGCCTGATTTATGGAGGGCCGGAGCTGGGCCAGACGCTCTTTTCCTACAATCCAAAGGTCCATCAGCTCATCTCCTATGACCAAGTCATGGACCAGGGCGGAGAAATCTATTACGGCATTCCGCATGACGGAAAACTCTACAGCATCTCATACGTCGAGGCCACGCTGGTGGTGTTTGACCCATCGCGGCCGTGGGACCAGGGCGAAAGCGCCAAATCAAACCCTCGCACGATCCTTCGTATCCCTGAGGACCAGTACCGGCCTGTGGGCGGAATTCATCTGGGCCCCGGCGGCAAGATGTACATTGGCACTCAACCCGATTACGGAATGATCGGAGGCGCGCTTTCTGTGTTTGACCCGGCCACGGAGGAGCTGAAAGTCTACCGCAATATCATTCCCAACGAAGAAATCAGTGCAGTGACGACGGATGGGAAGTACGTCTATTGTGGGGCCGACCCAAGCGGGGGAGGCGGCAGCAAGGCAGTGGCCACAAACAGCCACTTCTTTGTCTGGAATCCGAGCACAAGGAAGATCGTCTTCGATAAGGTGCTTAACCATGCACACGGGCTGGGTTCAATTGCAGCGAACGGCGGCCACGCCTATTTTGTGAATGAAGGCCAGTTGATGGACTACGATGCAAACTCGGGTACCCTGAAGTCGATTTATCACTTTGACAGTGCGAAATCCGTTCCGCTGGAGAGCTTGCAGGCGGCCAAGGATGGCAGCTTGTGGGGAATCTTGAGCGGTGAATTGGCACACATCCATCCCGCAAGCCGGCAGGTGCAGTTCTTTCCGGAGACAGCGGGAAAAGCAACCAACGGATTGACGATCGGGGCCGACGGAACAATCTATTTTGGCGCCCACACTCAGGTGTGGATCTACCATCCAAAGGTTCCCAGCCGGCCTGTCAGCTTTGGCCAGGGAGCGTCGCGGCACTGCTTCGCAGGCGCCTTCCGGCAGTGCCGCAGGCGTTACTATTGGGTTGTAATGGGGTGATCAGGGGGTGTGATCTTTTCCAGGTCCAGAAATGCCCGATGAAGATGCCCGGAACCGTAGTCATTCGCAAAGGCCTCGATCTCCCGGGCAAGCTTCCAGTAATTGAGAGTGTCGCCTAGCGTATAGCGACCGTCAATGGGACCTGGCTTGAGCAGATTGCCCGGCGCCTCCTGCGCCAGACCCGGGTAATCCCCGGAAGCGTTGCGCCTATAGAGACTGTCCCGCACACTGAGGAAATAGAGCTCCCGTGCCACATCCAGACAATATCGGCGGCGTTCTGCCATGCTTGATTTTGCCGCTGCTGATTCAAATTCCGCAGCCAGTGAAGAGCTGACAAACTTTTTCATTTCGCCGATCAGTTGCTCGTCCTGCGCGATGGCCTGCGGCAGAACCTGCTGGTTGTAATCCTTGATCAGAACGCTGCGCATGAGGGGAACCGTCAGCACACGAGGGTTCGATACTGTCGTGACTCGAACAGGATTGGGATTGCCGGCAAGAAACACCTCCCACTTGTCAAAATATCCATCGCCGTTGGTGTCAAAGTAACGGATCTCCATGTCTGTGGTGTTATCTACCAGGTGCCCCACTTCCATCCAGCCTTCACTCGCGCCGAAGAGATGATAACGCTTGTCCACAGCAGAATAGTAAATTTGCCGGCGGTCTGTCTTCCTGGAAGAATATTCGCGCCGCATATTCCAGCGGTAGGTGGGGCCTCCGGTGTTGTAAAGCAGACGCCGTTCGTAAATCCAGAACTGACCCTCCCAGCGGTGGACGCTGCGCGCTTCGTCCCAGGTAAAGCCGGTCTGGCTTGCCGGATAGTCCAACGACGCTGCAAGCGCTTCGTTCCACGGAATGCGGACAACCGTCTGGGGCGGACGGCGGCGCGGGTTTGTATAAAACATTTGCGGATAGCGATAAGGGCGATCGCCCACCATCGTGAACCCAAAGTTGTAATGCGGTCGTTCAGGATCGAGATGCCGAGGTTCCGGATCAATATTAAAACTTAGCCGCACGTTCATGGCGCCCATCCGTGCAAGCGGAAACGCCTCTGGCGCCCACATATAATCGTAATTGTTTGCGTAATCACGGTCCCTACCGGTGTTGCTGCTAAGAGGGGCAACGCTGAAGCGCGTGACGATATCTCCCGGGCCATCGTGGTCCGGGTCCCAGAAAGCGAACGGGCATTCGGAAAGCGGCTCCCAGGAGTGGGTCCTGGGATTGTACTTGTTGAGGTAAATCATGTCGTTGCCACGAAACTTGCTGGTAAAACCGTTCGCGGCATATTGCCAGTTCTTCAGCGAAAAAATCTGGGCGCCATCTTTATCAAAGTTTTCACCAAACCACCCAAACCGGAGATACCCGTCCTTGTAATACCGGATTTCCATTTCGTCGGCCCTGCCGTCGTGATTGTTGTCAATGTAGACCACCATGCGGTCAACCAGTCCGGTCCCGTTGTAGCTGACGACGTACGCGGTATCAACCTTGTTGAGGATGTCCTTGGCTTTTCCGCTGTCGTCAATGGCCTCGATAATATTCCCATCCTTGCGCTCGATGAGCGTGTCCGGGCGACCGTCTTGATTCAAGTCGAGCGTGAAGCTCTGACCTTCGGTAAGGGCTTTTGCCCTAGGCCACCACGGCTTGTTTAGAAACGTCAAACGGCCGTCGGGCGTCATGGCCGTTTCACGCATGTACCACGGCAGGCCCGCACCGGGCGGAGAGGCCGCCACAGAACTCACAACCACCGCACAAAAACACATAAAAAAAATGTATCGCCCCATTAAGGTCTCCCGTGCTTAACTCCCGGATCCGCCTGCAGCCGCAGCGGCGTAATGGCGGGCCACTTTCATGATTGCCCCGCCGATCTGGTCAACATGAGTTTCGCTGTAGTTCTCATTCCAGTGAATCGCGATCACCTCGCCCAGCACCCTTTCGGCCTGGGAGCACAAACCGTCCTTGTATTCTTGCCG
>JAJXZM010000086.1 GCA_021780055.1 Acidobacteriota bacterium | reverse complement strand
CGGTATTCTGCCGCGTCGGATTGATTTTTCAAAGATTCCATCCGTCATTCAGATTCCTAATCTCATTGAAGTGCAGATGCGGTCGTATGACCGTTTCCTGCAGATGGATGCCCTTCCCTCTGAACGAGACGATCAGGGACTGCAGGCGGTCTTTAATTCAGTTTTCCCGATCACCGATTTTCGCGGTGTCGCGCAGCTCGACTTTGTGGACTATTCCATCGGCGACTGGGAGTGCAAATGCGGAAGCCTGCGGGGGCTGCACCACCTGCGGCGCACTTGTAAGCAGTGCGGCTATACCGTCGTAACCGATCCTTTCAAGGCCGGTGAAGTGCTGTGCGAGAAGTGCGGAACGTTCAACAAGAACGAAGTGGATTTCTGCCATAAGTGCGGCGACCCCGTCACCCTCCAGCTCAAGTACGACGTCACGGAGTGCCAGGAACGCGGCATGACTTTTGCCGCTCCCCTCAAGGTAACCATCCGCCTGACGCTTTACGACAAAGAGAGCGACGCCGGGCCGCGAAATATCCTTGACATCAAGGAGCAGGAAGTCTATTTCGGCGAAATTCCCCTGATGACGGAGAACGGAACGTTCATCATCAACGGCACAGAGAGAGTCATCGTCAGCCAGTTGCACCGCTCGCCCGGCGTTTTCTTTGAGTCGAACGCCGCCCGCAGCTACTTCCTGGGCAAGCTCATCCCCTACCGCGGTTCGTGGGTGGAATTTGAGTACGACACCAAGAACATTCTTTACGTGCGCATCGACCGGAAACGCAAAATTCTGGGAAGCATCTTCCTGCGCGCGCTGGGACTGAGGGACAACTCCGAGATCATCAAGACCTTTTACCGGGTTGAAGACATCGGCTTGAAAGAGCACAAGCTCTTCTGGGCAGTCTCGGAAGGCCTCCTGGGTATGAGGCTTTCAAAGGCCATCGAGCATGCACGGTCACATGAAACGATTGTGGCCTCCGGCAAGCGTATTACCGCCGCTGTGCTGAAAGAACTCCACAAGTCACATATCAGCCAGGTGGAAATCACACAGCATGACCTGGAAGGCGCCTGCGCCGCCGAGGACATCATTGACCCGTCCACCGGCGAAGTACTGCTGGAAGCAAACAACGAGCTTACGGCATCTGTCCTGAACACCGCCATCGACAGCGGCATTGGGAACCTCCGTGTCTTCTTCCCTGAACGCGATGAGATCGGCCCAGTAATCAGCCAGACGTTGCGCCGCGATTCCATCAAGAGCGTCCAGGAAGCCCTGATCGAAATGTACCGCAAGCTGCGCCCTGGTGATCCCCCGACGCTCGACACGGCAACCGCCCTGTTTACCGGGATGTTCTTTGATCCCCGCAAGTATGACTTCTCCCGGGTGGGACGCCTGAAGTTCAACATCAAGCTGGGTTATTACAGCAAGCTCAAGGTTCGGCTGGACGACAAGGCCACCCAGTTCGAACTGGAAGACGCCAGGAACCTTCCCGAATCCAACTTCTACGTGGTTGTGGATGAGGAAAAACTCTACGTCCGCAAACGCGAGGGTAATATCTGCACTGAAGTTGAGCGCGGATGCGAAGGAACTCTTGCCACCGAGCATTCCGCCACCGCGCCCGTGCAGCTTCCGTTGGACAAGCGCACCCTTGACCCTGAGGACTTTTACGCAACCATCCGCTACCTGATGAAACTGCAGAAGAACCCCGGCGGCAAGTTCGTGGTGGATGACATCGACCACCTGGGTAACCGGCGCGTTCGAGCAGTCGGCGAACTACTGGAGAACCAGTTCCGGCTGGGCCTGGTGCGCATGGAGAGGGCCATCAAGGAAAAGATGTCCGTCTACCAGGAAATGTCCACGGCCATGCCGCATGACCTGATCAATGCCAAGCCCGTGATGGCTGCCATTCGCGAGTTCTTCGGCTCCTCGCAGCTCTCGCAGTTCATGGACCAGACGAACCCGCTTTCGGAAATCACCCACAAGCGCCGTCTTTCGGCTCTGGGGCCGGGCGGACTTTCGCGTGAGCGCGCCGGATTTGAGGTCCGCGACGTCCATACCACGCACTACGGACGCATCTGCCCCATTGAAACCCCCGAAGGTCCCAACATCGGTCTGATCTCGTCGCTTTCCTGCTACGCGCGCATCAACGAGTACGGCTTCATCGAGAGCCCGTACCGCAAGGTGCGCGAAGGACGCGTGATTGACTTTGTCACGGTCACCCACGGCGGCGACGGCCCGTGGAAGGTGGGCGAGCACGTTGAGCAGGAAGAAGTGCAAAATCTGAACGAAGAACTGCGCGCGAAAAAGCGCCGTGCAGTAGAGTACGAGCCCTATTCGTTCTACCTTTCGGCGTGGGAGGAAGACAATTACATCGTCGCCCAGGCCAACGTCCCCATCGATGAAAAAGGGCGCATCGCCAACGAACTGGTCAACGCGCGTCAGACCGGGAACTTTGTCCTGGTGCGGCGCGAGAGCGTGGACTACATTGACGTCAGCCCGAAACAACTGGTCAGCGTGGCCGCTTCGCTGATTCCCTTCCTCGAAAACGACGACGCCAACCGCGCTCTGATGGGCTCCAACATGCAACGCCAGTCGGTACCGCTGCTGCGTGCGCAGTCTCCGCTGGTCGGCACCGGCATGGAAGAGGTGACGGCGCGCGATTCAGGCGCCGTGGTGATCTGCAAGCGCGACGGAGTGGTAGACAGCGTTGACAGCGAGCGCATCATCGTTCGCGTGGAAGGCGACGGCCAAAGCCAGCACATGTCCCGCGAAGTCGGTGCAGACATCTACCAGTTGATCAAGTTCCGCCGCTCCAATCAGAACACCTGCGTCAACCAGAAACCTGTTGTCCGCAAAGGCACGCGCGTCAAGGCCGGACACGTCCTGGCGGACGGCCCCTGCACAGACCACGGAGAACTGGCCCTGGGCCGCAACATTCTGGTGGCCTTCATGCCGTGGCGCGGATACAACTTTGAAGACGCCATCCTGGTCAGTGAAAAACTGGTGAAGGAGGATTCCTACACCTCCATTCACATCGAGGAATTCGAAACTGAGGCGCGCGATACCAAGCTGGGACCGGAAGACGTTACCCGCGACATCCCGAACGTTTCCGAAACCCTGCTGCGCGACCTCGACGAGAGCGGCGTCATCCGGATCGGCGCTTACGTCAAGCCGGGCGACATCCTGGTCGGCAAGGTGACGCCGAAGGGCGAAACCCAGCTCTCGCCGGAAGAGAAACTGTTGCGGGCCATCTTCGGTGAAAAGGCCGGCGACGTCCGCGACGCTTCCCTCACCTGCCCTCCGGGCATCGAGGGCATCGTGGTTGACGTCAAGATCTTCTCCCGCAAAGGTGCGGAAAAGGACGCGCGCGCCAGGTCCATCGAAGAAGCTGAAGTGGGGCGGATGGAGAAGAACCTCAACGATGAGATCCGCATCCTGAACGACGAGCGCCTGAACCGCCTGTGCGCGTTGCTGGAGGGTGAAAAACTCCAGATTGACCTGCACGACGAAAAGACCAACAAGCGCCTGCTGTCCAAGGGCGACACGCTCACGCGCGATGACCTGGCCCGCATTTCGGGTCGGAATCTCAAGCGCATGCGCATCGTGAAAAAAGATCCCACGCTGATTGAGCAGATCGACGAGATCGAAGAAATGACCTCGCGCCAGATCGACATCCTGCGCAAGATCACCGCGGAAAAGGAACAGAAGCTCAAGAAGGGCGATGAACTGCCTCCGGGCGTCATCAAGCTGGTGAAGGTCTACATCGCCATGAAGCGCAAGCTTTCAGTCGGTGACAAAATGGCGGGCCGGCACGGCAACAAGGGCGTGATCGCCCGCATCCTGCCGGAAGAAGACATGCCCTACACGCCCGACGGCACCCCTGTTGAAATCGTGCTAAATCCGCTCGGCGTGCCTTCCCGCATGAACGTCGGACAAATTCTGGAAACCCACCTCGGCTGGGCGGCTAAGGAACTGGGCGAGAAGATCAAGGCCCTGTTCCCAGCCAACGGCCAGGTGGAGAATGCGCGCGAAGAACTGAAGACGCTGTTCAGTGGAACTCCGCTCGCCAAAAAGTTCAGTGACGCTACGGACGAAGACATTCTGGATTTCGCCAGCTCCGTCCATAACGGCTTGCGTTTTGCGACTCCCGTCTTTGACGGCGCAAGCGAAAAGGAAATCAAAACTTACCTGGAGAAGGCCGGTCTTTCCACCTCCGGCAAGATCATGCTCCGGGATGGCATGACGGGCGAGCAGTTTGAGCAGCCGGTGACCGTGGGTTACATCTACATGCTGAAGCTGTCTCACCTGGTTGACGACAAGATCCACGCGCGTTCCATCGGCCCGTACTCGCTGATCACGCAGCAGCCGCTGGGCGGCAAGGCGCAGTTCGGCGGCCAGCGCTTCGGAGAAATGGAAGTCTGGGCGCTGGAGGCCTATGGCGCCGCCTGCATCCTGCAGGAACTGCTGACGGCAAAGTCCGACGACGTTTACGGCCGCGCCAAGATCTACGAAGCCATCGTCAAGGGCGAAGCCGCCATCGAACCCGGCGTGCCGGAATCCTTCAACGTACTTGTGCGCGAGTTGCAAAGCCTCTGCCTGGACGTTGAGCTTATCAAGAAGCCCAAGGAATTACCGGCCGCGCCGATCAGCGCGGAATAGATTTATCCTATCCGGCACGGTGAAGCCACAATCGGCCAGCCAAGCCGGTCAGAACAAGCAGCAATCAACTCTTCTCGCTTGAGAAGGAGGCAAAATTGTTTCGAAGCAGCCCTTATGACCGAGTCAGTCTTATTGGGGAATTCGATGCTATCCGCATCAGCCTGGCATCCCCGGAAAAGATCCGTTCCTGGTCACACGGCGAAGTAACCAAGCCGGAAACGATCAACTACAGGACCTTCAAGCCTGAGCGCGACGGTCTGTTCTGCGCCAGGATTTTCGGCCCTGTCACCGACTGGGAATGCCTTTGCGGCAAGTACAAGCGGATGAAGCACCGCGGGGTCATCTGCGACAAGTGCGGTGTTGAAGTCACTCTCTCCAAGGTGCGGCGCGAACGCCTGGGACACATTGAACTGGCAGCTCCCTGTTCTCACGTGTGGTTCTTCAAAGGCCTGCCCAGCCGCATCGGCCACCTGCTGGACCTCTCGCTGCGCGACCTGGAAAAGATCCTCTACTTTGAAGCCTACGTCGTCACCGACCCGGGCGAGGCCCCCGTCAAGGAAAAGGAAGTCCTAACGGAAGAGCGTTACCGTGAACTGCAGCAGGAATATCTGGGCAAGTTTCGCGCCGGCATGGGCGCCGAGGCCATCAAGGAACTCCTGAAGCAACTGGACATTGAAACGCTTTCGGTGGAATTGCGCGAGAAGATGAAGACTGACTCCTCGCAGCAGAAGCGCATTAAGTATTCGAAGCGCCTGAAAGTGGTGGAAGCCTTCCGCAAGTCGGGCAACAAGCCTGAATGGATGATTCTCGACGTTATCCCGGTGATCCCGCCTGAACTTCGGCCGCTGGTGCCGCTCGATGGCGGACGCTTTGCCACTTCCGACCTGAACGACCTCTACCGCCGCGTCATCAACCGGAACAACCGGCTGAAGAAACTGATGGAACTCCACGCGCCCGACGTGATTGTGCGCAATGAAAAGCGCATGTTGCAGGAAGCCGTGGACGCCCTGTTCGATAACGGCCGGCGCGGACGCGTCCTGCGCGGCGCCAACAACCGCCCGCTCAAGTCGCTCTCCGACACGCTGAAAGGCAAGCAGGGCCGCTTCCGCCAGAACCTGCTGGGCAAGCGCGTTGACTACTCCGGACGTTCTGTCATCGTGGTCGGGCCCGACCTCAAGCTACATCAGTGTGGTCTGCCCAAGAAGATGGCGCTCGAGCTGTTCAAACCCTTCATCTATCACAAGCTGGAGCAGTCCGGCCATTGCACCACCATCAAGGCCGCAAAGGAACTGGTGGAACGCCAGGAATCCGTTGTGTGGGACATCCTGGAAGAGGTCATCAAAGACCATCCGGTTCTGCTTAACCGCGCCCCTACTCTGCACCGACTGGGCATCCAGGCCTTTGAGCCGGTGCTGGTTGAGGGCAAGGCCATTAAGATCCACCCGTTGGTCTGCACGGCGTTCAACGCCGACTTTGACGGCGACCAGATGGCCGTACACATTCCGCTTTCGCCGGAAGCCCAGATTGAAGCTTCCGTTCTGATGCTCGCGTCCAACAACATTCTGTCGCCGGCCAACGGCCAACCGCTGGCCACACCGACGCAGGACGTCGTGCTGGGCGTTTACTACCTGACCAAGGACCAGAAGGGCGCCAAGGGCGAAGGCCGCACGTTTGCCAATCCCGAAGAAGTGCTGCTGGCGCTTGAAGCCGGCGAGGTTGAAACCCGGTCTCCCATCCGGCTGCGTTACACCGGCCGCGTGGTTGACCTGACTACGGCCTACGACGATCAGGACGTAATCCACACCGAACCCATCACGCTGAAGCACCAGTTCGTCAACACCACCGTGGGCCGCGTGATTTTCAACGATCACCTACCGACGGAGATGCCTTTCATCAACGGAACGCTCCGCAAGAAGGGCCTGGGCGCTGTGGTCAACTACTGCTACCTGCGCTTTGGCCTGGAGACGGCCGTCGGCCTGCTCGACAAGGTCAAGTCGCTCGGCTTCCTCTACGCCACCAAGTCCGGCATGTCGCTGGGAATTGACGACCTGGTTGTTCCTTCCAGCAAGGCGGACCTGGTCCGGGCGGCGCAGAAGGAAGTCATCGAGGTTGAAAAGCAGTACCAGGAAGGCGCCATCACACACGGCGAACGCTACAACAAGGTCATCGCCATCTGGTCCAACGTGACCGACCGCGTGGCCGACGAAATGTTCCAGACCATGGAAACGCAGGACACCACCGGCGGCCTCAACCCGGTTTACGTCATGGCCGATTCCGGCGCTCGCGGTTCCAAGCAGCAGATCCGCCAGCTTTCCGGTATGCGCGGACTGATGGCCAAGCCTTCGGGCGAAATCATCGAGACGCCCATCACCGCCAACTTCCGCGAAGGATTGAACGTGCTGCAATACTTCATCTCAACGCACGGCGCCCGCAAGGGATTGGCAGACACCGCTCTCAAGACGGCCGACTCCGGCTACCTGACACGCCGCCTGGTTGACGTGGCGCAGGACGTGATCGTTTCCGAATTCGATTGCGGCACCGTGGACGGCCTTTACGTCGAGTCCATTGTGGAAGCCGGCGAGGTTGTTGAGCCTCTCCGCGACCGTATCGTCGGCCGCGTGTCCCTCGAACAGATCAAGGACTACGAGGGCAACGTAATCGTCGACTACAACCAGGAAATCAACGAAGACCTGGCGGCATCCATCCAGTCGGCCGGCATCGAGCGCGTCAAGATCCGCTCCGTGCTTACCTGCGAGTCGCGGCGCGGCGTCTGCATCCGCTGCTACGGCCGCAACCTGGCAACAGGGCGACTGGTCGAGATCGGCGAAGCCGTGGGCGTGGTTGCCGCACAGTCCATCGGCGAGCCGGGAACCCAGCTGACCATGCGGACCTTCCACATCGGAGGCACCGCCAGCCGTATTTCCGAGCAATCCAAACTGGAGGCCAAGAACAACGGCTTCCTCAAGTTCCACAACCTCCAGACCGTCACCAACCGCGAAGGCCACTTTGTGGTGATGAACCGCAACGGCTCCATCGTGATTGCCGATGAAAAGGGCCGCGAGCGCGAGCGGTATTCCGTGGTTTACGGCGCCAAGATCCTTTTCGCGGACGGCGCGCCCGTCAAACTGGGTGGCACCATCGTTGAATGGGACCCGTACACGTTCTCGATCCTGACAGAAGTGGCGGGCGAGGTCCACTTCAAAGACCTCGAGCCGGGCATCACGCTCCATGAACAGGTGGACGAAGTTACGGGCCTTTCGCAGCTTGTGGTCAAGGACAGCCCGGATGAGAAATTCCAGCCGCAACTTGTCATCCGGCCTGAAGGCAAGGCTTCTTCAAAGGGCGCCAAGAAATACCTGATGCCCTCCCGCGCTCACCTGATGATCCAGGACGGCGACACGGTGCAAGCAGGCGATGTTCTGGCCAAGATCCCGCGCGAGACCACCAAGACCAAGGACATCACCGGCGGTCTGCCGCGCGTGCAGGAACTGTTTGAGGCCCGCAAGCCGCATGAGCCTGCCGTCATCACCGAAATCGACGGCGTCGTCCGCTACGGCGATGTGCTCAAGGGCCAGCGCAAGGTGGTTGTGATCCCCGAGCGCGGTGAAACCAAAGAGTACCTGCTTCCCCGCGGCGTTCACATCTCCGTACAGGAGGGTGAGCGCGTCAAGGCGGGGGAGCCGCTGATGGACGGCCCCCGCAATCCGCATGACATCCTGGCAGTGCTCGGCGAAAAGGAACTGCAAAAGTACCTGGTCGACGAGATTCAGGAAGTCTACCGGCTGCAGGGCGTCAACATCAACGACAAGCACATCGAGGTGATCGTCCGGCAGATGATGCGCTGGATCAAGGTGGAAGACCCCGGCGACACCGAATTCCTGCTCGACGAGCAGGTAGACAAGTTCCGCTTCCGCGAAGAGAATGACCGTGCCCTGGCACAGGACGGCAAGCCGGCTACAGGCCGTTCCCTGCTGCTCGGCATCACCAAGGCGTCGCTGGCGACCGATTCGTTTATCTCGGCGGCGTCGTTCCAGGAGACCACACGCGTGCTGACCGAAGCCTCCATCCGGGGCGCGGTCGATCACTTGCGGGGCCTCAAGGAAAACGTCATCATGGGCCGCCTGATCCCGGCAGGAACGGGCCTCGAACGCTACCGCAACTTCCGCCTGCTTACGGAAGCCGAGCCGCCCGAGCCTGAGATTGAAATTGGTGAGGGCATCCCTGAGGAACCGATTCCGCCTTCGCCCGGCATCGCCGCTGAACTGATGGACGACGACGAAGCCCGGCCAACTCAATAAGAACGCGAAGCCGGCTGCACGGGAGTAATTCCTTGCGAGGCGCACAGAACTCCCGGCGGCCGGCCTCAACAGACTGATCGATGCGGTTCTCCTGCTTCAAATGCGGCGAACAGATTGACGCGCCTGAACGCGTCATGAGCCGCGACACCTGCCCCAATTGCGACGCGGACCTTCACTGCTGCCTCAACTGCCGATTCTACGACACGGGCAAACACAACCAGTGCGCCGAGACCCAGGCCGAATGGGTCCGTGACAAGGAAAAGGCAAACTACTGCGATTTCTTCCAGCCGAACCCCATCCTGCTAGCCCGCGGCCCCGGCTCCAACAAAGAGGGCGACGCCAAGAAGCGGTTCAATTCCCTGTTCGGAAAATCCTGATCGAATCTCAAACTCCATTCCAGATTCAAGATTCAATAACCAATTCTTCTGGGGCGGCTTCGCGCCGCCAAACATCTTGAATCTGAAATTTCAAATTTGAAATCTAGAGCGACTGCCTAAGCCCTTGCGCGATGTTGCTGGAAGTTATATTTGTGGACGGGAGGTCGCCGGTTTGCAATCTCGAATCTTGAATTCCTGATCTCGTGACGGCGCAGTGCCGCAGCCGCGGGCGCACCCGGGATCAGGCCACGCTGAATCCGCCGGCCTTCTCAAAAGCGTCGGCCACCTGGAGCAGTCTAGCCTCATCAAAATACCGGGCAAAGATCTGCATGCCCACCGGCAGCGGAGGCTCGCCAGGTAGCTTACCGCAGGGGACAGAGATCCCCGGAATGCCCGCCAGGCTGGCGGTAACCGTATAAATATCAGCAAGATACATTTGGAGCGGGTCGTCCAGCTTTTCGTTCAGCTTGAAGGGAGGAATCGGCGACGTGGGAGTGACGATCACATCAACGTCATCAAAAGCTTCCACAAAGTCCCGCGCGATCAGCGTGCGCACCTTCTGGGCTTTCAGGTAGTAGGCGTCGTAGTAGCCGGAACTCAGCACGTAAGTTCCCAGCATGATGCGGCGCTTCACCTCCGGCCCGAATCCCTGGTCGCGTGTCTTGCGATACATGTCGCGCAGGCCCGAATATTCCGCCGCGCGGAAGCCGTATCGCACGCCGTCATATCTCGCCAGGTTTGAGCTCGCCTCCGCCGTGCAGATGATGTAGTAGCAGCCGATGGCGTACTCGGTGTGGGGCAGGCGGATGGGAACAATCTTGCAACCCAGTTTTTCGAGTAGCTTGATTCCCTTCTCGACGTTGGCGCGGATGTCCGGGTTCAGTCCTTCAAAGTACTCATTCGGGACTCCAACCTTCACCCCGCGCACGTTGCCGTCCAGCGACTTTTCGTAATCATCGACGGGAATGCCGGCCGAGGTGGAATCCAGCGGGTCGCGGCCCGCAATCACCTTCAGCGTCCGCGCCACGTCGCGCACCGAGCGCCCGAAGGGACCAATGTGGTCAAGCGATGAGGCAAAAGCCACCAGGCCGTAGCGTGAAACGCGCCCATAGGTTCCCATCATTCCCACAACGCCGCAGAAGGCCGCCGGCTGCCGAATGGAGCCTCCCGTGTCCGATCCGAGTGAAACCGTCGCCAGGTTGGCTGCCACGGCCGCCGCCGAGCCGCCGCTGGAACCACCCGGAACGCGCGTCAGATCGTGCGGGTTATGGGTGGGATAAAACCCGGAATTTTCCGTTGAAGAGCCCATTGCAAACTCATCGCAATTGGTCTTGCCCAGAATGACGGCCCCAGCCGCCTCCAGCCGCTGCACCGCCGTCGCATCGTAGGGCGCGGTGTAGTTTTCCAACATCTTTGAGGCGCAAGTCGTGGGCAGGCCGCGAGTCAGAATCACGTCTTTCACCGCAACGGGAACGCCGGAGAGCGGCCGCAACGGCTCGCCGGCCGCGATCTGGCGGTCAACAGCGCGCGCCTGCTCCAGCGCCTTTTCCTCGCACGTTGAAAGGTAGGATCGGACTTTCGGGTCGTCGGTCCGGATGCGGTCAATATGCGCCCGAGCGATCTCTTCCGCGGAGGCCTCGCGCTTTGCGAGCGCGCCGTGAATCTCTTCAATGGTCAGATTGGTCAGATTATCCATGAGCGGTTCTTAACAGTGGGATTGAACGTAGGGCGATCGAAGCTACTCGCGATCGATCACCTGCGGCACCTTGAAACTGCCGCCGCCGGCCTCAGGAGCGTTCTGCAGCGCCTCTTCCTGGGTAAAGGTCGGCTTCGACAGGTCATCGCGCAGGGCTGAATTCTCAACGGCGGCGTGGGTCACCTGGGCCATCGGCTCCACTCCCGTGGTATCCAACTGGTTCAGCTTCTGGACGTATTCCAGCACCGCGTCCAGTTGCGGGCCGAACTTCTTCACTTCCTCTTCGGTCAGCTCCAGGTGAGCAAGGTCAGCCACATAGAGAACGTCTTTTTCGCTTAAAGCCATCGTTATCCTGCTGCTTGATTTGATTGATGAAATTGTCCGCGCACCCTCAGGACTGACGGGCCCCGCTTGCGCCTGGGGCTGCGGCCGAAGCCCTTCCCACAAGGCGCATTAAACATGATATCAGTTGAGCTGCGATTTGTCCGGCAAGGACGTGGCGGTTATGGGCTGCTGCACATAGCGGACCTTCAATTTGCGCACTGCCGGCACGCCCAGGTATTGATTGACTCGCGACAGGATATCATCCGACATCTTGCGCATCTCGGCGCACCACGACAGGCAGTCGCACTCGAGCGTCAGCGTGCCCTCTTCAAAGTCTGCAGGCCGCGTGTGCCGCGCCATTGGTTTGCCTGCAACCAGCGGCCACAACGGCGCCAGAATTTCCACCACGCGAGGGTTGCTGCGGCGTACCTGCCCCTTGAAAATATGGGGGAGAATCTTGCTGATTTCTTCCATCGAAATCTTTTGCTCGTCTTTCGTCTGTCCGATATGGAAAGAGAGTCTACCACAATCGCGCGCAAGGTCAAATACTTTGTAGCGGCCTCGCAGCGGACCTTATAATAGTCCAGTGATTCGCTTAATTCTGGCTTCCAACTCTCCCCGCCGCCGCGAACTGCTGCAAAATGCGGGATTCGAATTCGACATCCGGCCTAGCGGAATTGAAGAGGCGCGGCTCCCTGACGAGTCTCCGGAAGACTTTACACGCAGGCTGGCGCGCGACAAGGCCCTCGACGTTGCGCGCCAGTCAAATCCCGCCAGTCTGGTGCTGGGCGCCGATACCGTGGTGGCCATCAATGGTGAAATTCTCGAAAAGCCTGCCGATGCCGAAGACGCCGCAAGAATGCTCCGCACGCTTTCAGGCCGCACGCATCGCGTGATCACGGGCGTGTGCCTTGTCCGTGCGCCGGAAAACGTTCTGGCCTGCACGCACGAGACAACTTCCGTCACATTCAGGGATCTGACCGAAGATGAGATCGGCACTTATGTCGCGAGTGGTGAACCTTTTGACAAAGCCGGCGGCTACGCCATCCAGGGGCTCGCTTCCCGCTTCGTCACCCGCATCGAAGGCTGCTACTTCAACGTGGTCGGCCTGCCCATCCCGCTGGTGTATGAGATGGTGAAGTCCATCAAAGTCAAAGAATAATCCGCTCGTCGCCCTGGCGGCGCGTGACACGCTCGCGGTCGAGGTATTCCAGCAGAGGAATAGCGTACTTGCGGGTGAGCCCGGTCAGTTCCTTGAAGACGCCCACGTTGATGCGGTTGCTCTTGGCCTTCTGCCGCGCAATCAGTTCCCGCAACCCGGCCAGCGCCGCGGAGTGGAAAATCAAATCTTCCGCCACCTTCACCAGCACCTTCTCTTTCAGCAACATCTGAAGGATCTTCGTGGCCCGAGCACGGTCGATTTTCAACCCTGCCAGCACGTCGCTTGCGGCGGGCACGGCGAGCCCAGCCGTTTCGAACGCGCGCACAATCTGGTCGCGCGCCGCCTTTTCCTGCGGATCGAGTTCGATCATGCGCCCCGCCTGCCGGACGGTCTCGCCGCTGATCCCGATCTTCCCCGCCTTCTCAAGTTGCCGCAGGACGGCGTTAAAGAGTCCCTGCGATGGCGATTGTTTCTGCCGGTCGCGCACGCGGCCTCGCAGGTCTTCCTTGGCAATGCCTCTCATCAGAGGGTTGCTTGAGTGGAAGCTCTCAAGCTGTTTGAGTGTGGCGCCTGCCAGGTGGAGAAAATGCTCGGCGTGAATGAATACGCTAGCCGGCTGGCCCAGAATCACGACTCGCTTCTTTGCCTGGAGCGCCCGGCCCATTTGTTCAACGGAAGCCTCAGCCCGGCCCATCCGTGCCGTCAGCATCGGCATCGACGCTTCTCCCGCCTCCCGAATCAGCATTTCCAGCCGCTCTTCTTCATTGCCCTTTTCCATCACGGAAAGAAACTCCGCAACGGCCGGATCCAGAAGCCGGTGCCGCTCTGGCAGATTGTCCAGCACCACGCCGCCGCCGATGGTAACCACAGGAGAGAACTGCCGCACGATATACCGGTCGCCCGGCAGGAACAGTCCCGGATCCGCCAGACGCAGTTGCACGTAACCTTGCCCAGCCGGCGCGAGTTCTTTCGCATCCAGCAGGACAACTTCCGCCACCGTCTCCGCCGTTCCGGAGTGGAAATGCACCCGCGCTCGGTTCTTCAGCGGGCGCGCCGAAGGCAGCAAATTCAACGAACAGTCGAGCCGTGAGGTCGCCTGAAACAGCCCGGGAGCCGCCAGCACCATGCCGCGCGCGATTTCGCTGGTTTCAACTCCGGCCAGGTTCAGCGCGGTCCGCTGCCCGGCCTCGGCGTTTTCTGCAGGCGCGTTATGCACCTGGATGCCGCGCACGCGGGCCCGTCGGCCTTCGGGGAAAATCTCACCTTCCTCGTCCTTGAGGATTGTCCCCGCTATCAGCGTTCCCGTCACCACCGTTCCAAAACCCTTCATCACAAACGCGCGGTCGATCGGCAGGCGAAACGGCAACGCCAGCGGCCGAGCGATAATTACCTCAGCAACCTTCCGCAGTTCGGCCCGAACGTCGGCCAGTCCTTCGCCCGTTCTCGCGCTGGCCGCGATGATAGGAGCGCCTTCAAGAAAAGAACCCTTCACCAGTTCCTGAATTTCCAGCCTCACCAGGTCCAGCATGTCGCGGTCAACCAGATCGGATTTGGTGATCACCACCAGACCGTTGCGAATGTTCAGCAGGCGGCAGATATCAAAATGCTCGCGGGTCTGCGGCTTGATGGATTCGTCCGCCGCCACTACCAGCAACACCAGGTCGATTCC
>JAJXZM010000304.1 GCA_021780055.1 Acidobacteriota bacterium | reverse complement strand
AAGAAAAGACTGCAACGGATTGTGGGCTACCAGCAGGACGAGCAATAGAACAACCAGGGCTAGAAAAGCGAGGGGTGTGTAAGGGTAGCCCGGTACGGCAGGCGGCGTGCCTTCACCCGACTTCAACCGCAGGCGGATTGCGCCGGCAACGGTCAACCCGAGAAAAACGACCGCAACAAAGACAAAGTAGGCCACGATCTGGCTGAATGTCCCGAGCACCACCAACAGTGAAGCCAGAATAGCCTGGATGCCGATGGCGCGCGCTGGAGTTCCGAAGCGCGGGTGAACCTCCGCCACCGCCCGAAAGAAGAGGCCGTCGCGTGCCATGGCGAAATAGACGCGCGGGGAGAGCATCAGCAACGCTGCCATGCTGCCGGCCACGCAAAGGACAACCAGCGCGGCCATCACATCTCCACCGGCCGCGCCGAATAGCCGTTGGCCTGCCTGGGCCATGAACGTCTCGTCGGAAGTAATCTGGTTGATGGGAACAAGGTAGACGAAAACGCCTGTAACGAGAACATAGACTGAAGTCACTGCGACGACACCAATAACCAGTGCGCGCGGCATAACCCGCTCGGGATTTCGCACCTCTTCGGCGATTTTGGTTGCCTCCCACCATCCACCGAAGGAATAGAACGCGGCCATGCCGCCTGCGGCAAGCGCCGCAAACAGCGGAACGGAACCTGGCCGCTGAGCGACAAAAGGCGAAAAGTGAGACCATTTCCCTAATCCGAGCACGATGGCCCAAACAGGGAGCAATGCCAGCCCCGCGACCTTAAGCCATGTCAGGGCCTGAAGAAATGCGCCGCCCAGGCGCGCCGCCCGGATGTTTGCGGCTGCCAGCACAACAATTACAGCGATGCCGAGAACCTTCTGCTCAATTGGAGTGAGCCGTATAACGGCGGCGGTGTAAGCTATCATGCCAACGGCCAGTGAGGCGGTGACGCCGGGATCGATGACGAGTAGCTGCATCCAGCCATAAAGGAAGGCCAGCCGTGGCCCAAACGCTTCACGCAGATAAACGTATGCTCCGCCAGCTTCCGGATAGCGTGCCGCCAGCCCACCGAAACAGAGAGCTCCCGCGACGGCCATCAGGCCCATGAATAGCCACACCACTAGCAGCCAAAAGGGCGAGCCCAACTGCCGCGCCATCCCTGCGGGCGTGAGAAAGATGCCGACGCCGATGACTTCTCCAGCGACCGCCGCGGCAGCAGATCCAAGGCCCAGCCGCCGCTGGAGATGTGTTTGTCGGTTGGAAATCGTCATTTGGGCCGATCAGCAGGCAAGGTTCGACGCCGGCACTGTCCAACAATGGACTCCTCCAGCACCGGGAGGTGTAAGAGTATCATTTCTTTTCCTCGGGAATATACCCTTCCGTTGCCATGCGGCGGCCGGACATCTGGTAACCAAAAAACGGCATGTCCTGGACTCCAGTTGCGTCAATCCAGCGATTGTAAAAATTGAATATCGCGCAGACGGTGATCGCATCATAGAGCGCTTCATCCGACCAGCCTGCCCGGTGCGCCTCCTCAACGTCATCACGCGTGATCTGATTGGACGTACGGTTCACCTTCGTCACAAATTTGAAGAGCGCTTTTTCGGCATCAGAGATCGGCGCCGTGGTGTAGTCTTCCAGCACGGCGCGAACTTTTTCAGCATCGCCCAGCAGTTCCGCCGCGACCGCGGCGTGGGAGCCGATTCAAAACGGGCACTGGTTGCGGCGTGAGGTGAATGCGGCAATCAACTCGCGTTGGCCCGGCGAGAGCGGCGAAGGTCCACGCATCAGTTCCTGCGTGAAACGCGACAAATGCTCCGTCATGCGTGGTTTGAAGGCGAACAGGTAGAGAATTTGCGGCACCGGAATGCCTTCCGCCTCCATCGCTGCGAATCGCTCACCTGCCGGACCGGCCTTTGCAATACTTTCAACTTCATTGAGGAATATTGGATTCATTTTCACTATCTTTCTGCATCAGAAATTCGCTACAGAAGGAACTCACAACTAAAAAAGAAATTTCAGCGCAAACTGTATGAGCCGTGGCGAGAGTGCCTGCTGAATTTGTCCGAACGTTGGCGAGCTGATGTCGCTGTTTGGGAGCCGGAAGTTTGCGCGGTTAAACAGATTGAAGAATTCAGCACGGAACTGCAGCGTCTTCGATTCTGCGAACCGGATGTTCTTGAAGGCTGAGAAATCCCAGTTCGCGAAGCCGGGCCCCTGGACTACATTACGGCCCTCGGTTCCGTAGACACCCGCGGGGGTCGTCGAGAGATCGATGCGCTGGAAGGCGCTGGTGTTGAACCACTCCGCTACGGTCCTGGGTCCGTTGTTGGCATTTCCCACAAGGTTGGGACGGAAGGCCGAAAATCCGGTGACCTCCGGCGCATCATAATTATAGCTTTGATCGACCACGGTAAATGGTGTGCCCGTCATGTAAGTGGTGATTCCGTTCACCTGCCAGTCCGCCAGGGCATACTGATACCAGTTTCGTGGCTGCTTCCACGAAGGGATCTCCCACTCGTAACTCAGCACAAAGCGGTGGCGGGAATCAAACATGGATCGGCCCCGTTCCGCAGCCAGATCAAAGGGGTTCTGCGCCAAGTCGTTTTCTCCCGCCACAGGCTGGGACTCGGAGCCGGTGATGTTGAAAGAAGAAACATCGTCGATCGCCTTCGAGTACGTATAGGAAGCGAGCAAAGACAGCCCGTGGCCGAACCGCTTGCGTAGGCTGGTTTCAAGTCCGTTGTAAATGGAGTTCGAGTTGCCGGCAATCAGCCCCACCGAACTGTAGGTGCAGTTGCCCTGCGAGGTGGGCTGGCAGTAGACACGCTGCTGGTCGATGTTGTTCTGTTGATCGGCCCACGTCTGGCCCGCAAGCGGCACAGATGGATTGGCTTCAATAAAGCGCGGCAGCCGGGTGCCTTTGGTTCCCACATAACCGACCTCCAACAGCCAGTTCGCCCCGAAAGACCTTTCAACATTGACGTTCCAGTCCTGCGTATACGGCAAGCGCAAGTTGGGAGAAAGCGAAACAAGGGTCATCGGTTCGGCGAACTGCGACGCAAAAGGATTGCCGTTGGCAAAGGGGTCCGAGAGGCTTCCGGGAAACATCAACTGTGCGGTCCGCAGGTATGGTGGAGCACTGATGGGCGTCTGCAAGGGGCCGCCTTGGCCGTTGTAATACGGGTCATAAAAGATACCGTAAGCACTGCTCACCAGCCAACGGCCGCTTCCCGTAGGATCCCAGGCGACACCCACACGCGGCGCGAAAGCGGTCTTTTGCGCGGGGATCAGGCCGGAGGGAACACCCGGATCACCTGGGTAGAGCAGGCCAACCGGCGCAGTTGAGATCACCTGTGACTGTTTACCCGGCTCGAAGAGGTTCTGGCGGTTCCGAATCTCCGTGTAAGGAAACGGCAGGTCGTAGCGGAGACCGACGTTGAAGGTCAAGCGGCTGCTGGCCTTGAAAGTATCCTGCGCATAGAAGTTGAAGTCATTGCCGCGAAGCCCGCGGGAGAGATCACCGGTTCCGTCCGGCTGATCGCCGCCCCCTTGCAGGAAAAGGAGCGGCTGCCCGATCAGGAAGTTGGCAAAG
>JAJXZM010000124.1 GCA_021780055.1 Acidobacteriota bacterium | reverse complement strand
AGATAGAACTTTCCGTCGCGCGTTTCGAAGGTCCGGAATCCAAAGCGGTAAGACTGATGATCACCGGAACCGGTGTGAACGAGCAAGGTGTAGAGCGAAGGATGAGACGGGCTCCAGAGGTCCGGATTTGGAAGGCTTCCGGAGAACATATAATCGCCTTGTTTCGTGACGGCATTCTCAGGTCCTTTCCAGACCTGTTTCCCGTCAGGGCCCAGGATTTCTGCACCGACCGCCGGCGCCTGCGTAGCTCCAGCAGGCGTGTTCACAAGATGAACTGTGAATGTGAAATTGCCGTCAGCTCCTGCTGAGATGTGAACCACTCCCAGATGGACTTGAGGGCGGATTTCAAGCTCGACACTTTGCCACAGCCCGCTTGTCTGGACATACCAGTTCTGCTTACCGTGAGGAATCTCTGCGTACTTGATTCCCTCCACCTCGTCGGGTTTCGCTCCCGGGTCCACTACCCGAACAGCAATCTGATTTTCGCCCGTCTTGATCAGAGGGGTTATATCAAACTCAAACGGAAGGTAGCCGCCATCGTGCGAACCCACGTGCTGTCCATTCACGTAAACATCAGCGCGATAATCGACCGCTCCAAACTTTAGTAGCGCAACCTGGCCGGGCTGGAGGCCATCAACCTGCACCGAACGCCAATACCACGCCACGCCGGCATAATCTCGCAGGTCTGCAAACTGCTCCTGCCACGATCCCGGGACCTGAATCTCTCTTGAATCCTTTGCAGATGTCAGGTCCAAAATTTTAAGACTACCGGAAGGGTCCGTGATGAAATTCCATTGCCCATTCAAAGAAATGACAGGCATTGCTTCGCTTGATGGAGCAGAAGTCCCCGATGCAACAACATAGGTTGTGGATATCGCCAGAAGCAGAGCCACGAAGGTTTTCGCTCGAAGCAAGTTTTCTCCTCCTCCTGGTGTCAACCCAACCCTGCCATGCAACGAGTAACAGTCGGAAGACCCTCTTCCATTCGTTCAGCCCAATGAGTTTATGCGTTCACAGGGCCAGAACGCAACGCAAAGATTGCAGGCATCGGCGGCTATTCTATGCCTGCAGGTACAGAGCCCATCGAGAAAGCCTCTGCAGATTCGAGGGGGTTGCCTGTACAATAGTCGGACAAATGGACCTGGATATCAAAACACCGTTTGTCCGCATTTTCGGTCCCGAGCAGCCGGGACGGCCAGGGCATCTGTGGCCGCGCTGGCTGTTTCTGCGTGCTCTCGGGCTGATCTTCTTCTCGGCCTTTTACTCATTGGCTTTTCAGATCGAGGGTCTGTTAGGGCCACAGGGAATCCTCCCCGCCCAGAACTATCTCGAGCTTCTGGCGGGGCGCGTGGGAATCCTGCGGTTCTGGGTTGCGCCTACGTTGCTCTGGCTGGGAAGCGGCTCATTCGCACTGCACGTGCTGGTTTGGGCCGGGCTGATTGCTTCCGTTGCGCTTTTCTTTAACATCTGGCCGCGCGGATCAACGGCTGTTGCGCTGGTGGCTTATCTTTCCTTTGTCGCAGCCGCGCGCGCCTTCGCAGATTATCAGTCGGATGGCATGCTGCTGGCCGCCGGTTTTCTATCGCTCTTCTTTGCTCCCGCAGGATTTCGTCCCGGCCTTGGTGAATCGAGCCCGCCTTCACCGGCCAGCCTGTTTCTTCTGCAATGGGAATGGTTTCGAATCTACTTTGAATCCGGCGTGGCTAAACTTGCCGGTCATGATCCCCAATGGCGTCATCTGACCGCCATGAATCACTATTACCAGAACGGCCCGCTGCCCACCTGGATTGGCTGGTACGCACAACAGATTCCCCATCCCATTCAGGCACTGCTGACCCTGTTCACCCTTGTTGCCGAACTCGGCCTCTGCTGGATGTTCATCTTTTCACGCCGCAGCCGGTTGCTCTGCTTTCTGATCCTGACGCCGTTTCAGATTGGAATCATCCTGACAGCGAACTATGCGTTCCTGAATTACCTAGTCCTCGCGCTCGGCTTCCTGCTACTCGACGACGAGCACATCGCGGACTGGTTCAAACGGCTGAAATCCACGCGACTGGCGAGGTTGCCCAGGGTCCAATTCTTGGATTGGCAAGCGGCACCGGCAGACGCTCCCCACGTGCGGGCCTCGCTCGCAGGCTTGATGCTTTCGGGCGTCTTTCTAACCTGGATGTTCTACGCAGCAACAGTGCTGCTGCTTTTGCTGTTCATTCCCTCGCTGCCCTTGCCGCTCCAGCCTGTCGCGGTCCTTCAGCCATTTCGCATCGCCAACCAGTACGGTCTGTTTGCCGTCATGACCCGGGAACGATACGAGATTGA
This sequence comes from Acidobacteriota bacterium, assembly GCA_021780055.1. Next base: position 1,286 of record JAJXZM010000124.1, on the reverse strand, counting down.
GTTCCAAGGCTCGCGCGATGGCGAACATTGGGTGTCCTATCCATTCCGCTACAAGCCGCAGGACCCGATGCAACCCCCGGGCATTTATGCCCCGTACCAACCCCGCTTCGACTGGAATTTGTGGTTCGCGTCGCTCAGCAATTTTGAGCACAACCCGTGGGTGATGCAAACGGAAGAGTTGATGCTTGATAAAGATCCAAGCGTGCTTTCGCTTTTCCGCTCGAACCCGTTTCCCGGCAAGCCTCCGCTGCAAGTCCGGGCAGTCCTTTGGCAGTACTGGTTCACAGACTTCACCACCAGGCACCAGACCGGGCGCTGGTGGAACCGCACGTACCTGGGTCTTTACGCACCCGTCGTGGAGCGTTTGCCGAATGGCTCCTACTTTGTGCGCGAATGGCCCGGCATCCTGCTCCCGCCGCCGCAATAATGAAGAGCGGTTCATCGTGAGAAGAAAACAGTTATACCGGGCACGGCGTCAGGGCAGTACTCTGCGCGCATAGCTTGAATTCCTGCGATGTGTCTGCTAAATTCACAAACATCATTGAGTTGGAGTGATCAAATGGCTGTCAGTCAGGAATTGTTGGATATTTTGGTCTGCCCGCTTTGCAAGGAGCCAGTCACGCTTACACCGGACGGTCAGGGCCTGAAGTGCGGCAAGTGCCGTCGCGTCTACCCCATCCAGGACGATATCCCTGTGATGCTTGTTGACGAAGCCAGAATCGATCCTGAATAGCGCCGGATTTCAGCAGGCGGGCTCCAAAGTCAGGATTTCTTCCAACGCCCTTTTCGCTTCCTCGACCTGGATTTCCTTCATACAGATATTGTTCTTGCAGGTTTTCATGGCAGGCGTGCCATAACACGGCGCGCAGTGAACGCGGTGGTAAAGAATACGCGGCGGATTGCCCGGCGAAATGGGGGCCGTCTGCTCAAAAATTCCGGGGCCCCACAGCGTCACAAGCGGAGCACCCAGCGCCGCCGCCATGTGTGCGGGACCTGTGTCAACAGTGAGATAGGCGTTCAGCCGCCCGATGAGTGCGGCAAGCTCCAACAGTGAAAGCTGGCCGGCCAGATCCAGGCACGGGACACCTGCCGCACGCGCAATGAAGCGAGTGAGCGGGCGGTCATCCGCTGAACCCGTCAGCACGACGCGCGCCCCACGTTCCCCCACAAGCCATCGGACCACTTCAGCAAATCGGTCGGGCGGCCAGCTTCGCAAACGCGTCTGGTTTGGAGTTCGTGTCCGGCCACCCCAACCCGCGTGAATACCCACCAGGCAGTCGCCGGGT
>JAJXZM010000168.1 GCA_021780055.1 Acidobacteriota bacterium | reverse complement strand
CAATTTGGATTTAAGACGACAGAAGACCTTGTCCCGCTCGAAGAGACTCTCGGCCAGGGCCGCGCGATTGCCGCCGTGAAATTCGGAGTCGGGATCAAGCACGAAGGCTACAACCTGTTCTGCCTGGGCCCGACCGGCATCGGCAAGCACTCGTTTATCCGGCTCTTTCTTGAAGAAACGGCCGCGCTGCAGCCCACGCCGTCAGACTGGTGCTACGTCAACAATTTCGACGAGGCCCAGAAGCCCCACATGATAGAGCTCCCGGCCGGCGCGGCCAGTGCGCTGCAGGCGGACATCGATCATCTGATCGATGAGTTACGGTCAACCATCCCCGCCGCTTTTGAAAGTGACGATTACCGTGCGCGCAAGCAGGTGATTGAAGACGAGGTGAAGGAGCGACAGGGAAAGGCTTTTGAGGAACTCCGCCGAAAGGCTCAGGAAAAGGGGATTGCCGTTATTCGAACGCCAACGGGGATTGTTTTCGCTCCGATGAAGGATGGCGATATTCTAGGTCCGGAAGAATTCGAGAAGTTGCCGGAAAAGCAACGCCAGCGCATTGAAGCTGAGATCGCCAACCTGCGCCAGGAAGTTGGCAACTTCATGGCTCTGTTACCCGCCGCTGAAAGAGAAGGGCGCGAAAAACTGCGAGAGCTCAACCGCGAAATTACCAACTTTGCGGTCGGAAACCTGATCGACGAAATTCGACACAGCTATGCGACACTGCCGCAAGTCACCGCCCACCTGGACGCGATTGAACGCGACGTAATCGAGAACGTCGATGAGTTCCTCTCACCTCCGGAGTCGCCGCTCGCAACGGCGCTCGGGATGCCGCAGCCTCCGCCTTCAAGAGCGGGGCATGCAACGCGCCGTTACCGAATCAACGCGCTGGTTGCACACGGTGCAAACCACGGTGCACCGGTGATCTACGAAGACCACCCGAGTTATCAGAATCTGGTCGGCCAGGTGGAGTACATTCCCCAGATGGGCGCACTCATCACGGATTTCAACCTTATCCGTGCGGGCGCGCTCCATCGCGCGAACGGCGGCTACCTGATTCTGGACGCGCACAAAGTGCTGACGCAGCCTTACGCCTGGGAAGGCCTGAAGCGCGCGCTCCAGTCGTCGCGAGTCACGATGGAATCGCTGGGCCAGATGCTGGGCTTGATCAGCACGGTGTCTCTCGAACCCGAACCCATTCCCCTGCACGTCAAGGTGGTCCTTATCGGTGAGCGGCTGCTGTTCTATCTGCTCAGCCACTATGATCCCGAGTTTCATGACCTGTTCAAGGTCGCAGTGGACTTTGAAGAGCAAATGGACCGCACCACTGAAAACAACCTGCTCTACGCGCGCATGATCGGAACCATGGCACGGAAAGACAAACTTCTGACGCTTTCGTGCGAGGCCGTGGCGCGCGTGATCGAACAAAGCGCCCGTATCGCCGGCGACGCCGAGAGACTCTCCACGCATAACCGGACACTGGGCGACCTGCTGAGGGAAGCCGATTACTGGGCCCGCGACGCAAAGCGGAACACGATTGAAGCCAGTGACGTTGAAAAAGCGGTTGAGGCACAGGTCTTCCGGACTGGACGATTGCGCGAGCGTCTGCAGGAGGAGATCCGGCGAGGAACGATCCTGATTGACACCCAGGGAGAAAAAGTTGGACAGGTGAACGGCCTCTCAGTTATCCAAATGGGCCAATTCATGTTCGGACACCCGAGCAGAATTACCGCGCGCGCGCGCCTCGGCAAAGGCGAAGTGATCGACATCGAGCGGGAAGTGGAACTGGGTGGACCCATTCATTCCAAAGGCGTTCTGATCCTGTCGAATTTCCTTGGAGCGCGCTACGCAAGTGAGCGGCCGCTTTCGCTTTCTGCCAGCATCGTATTCGAGCAGTCTTACGGCGGCGTCGAGGGTGACAGTGCCTCCTGTGCCGAACTCTGCGCACTGCTTTCCGCGCTGAGTGAGATTCCAATCAAACAGTCCATGGCCGTTACGGGTTCCGTGAACCAGCACGGGCAAGTGCAGGCCATCGGCGGCGTGAACGAAAAAATCGAGGGCTTCTTCGACATATGCAACGCCCGTGGACTAACAGGCGAGCAGGGTGTTCTGATCCCTCAATCTAACGTGAAGCACCTGATGCTCCGCAAGGACGTTGTCGAGGCCGTTGCTGCCGGCAAATTCGCGATTTACGCTGTGGAAACCATCGACCAGGGCATTGAAATTCTCACCGGAACCCCGGCGGGTGAGCGCGATGAAGCAGGTAACTTTTCTGAGGGCACGGTGAACCAGCGTGTCGAAGCCCGCATGGTCCAACTGGCAGAGATGCGGAAGACTTTTGCCGCGACGGAAAAGAACCATGAGCGAACCGGCAACTGAATTTGTTGTGCGCCGGATTCTGATCGCACTCGACACCTCGACGCAGAGCCTGGCTGCCCTCAAAGCGGCGGTCACGCTTGCCGCCGAACTCGGCGCAGATTTAGAAGGGCTTTTCGTCGAAGACGCAAACTTGATGCGCATTGCCAATCTTCCCGTCGCCCGGCGAGTTCTCTTCCCTTCCGCAGCGGAAGAACCGCTCGATAGTTCGCGCATGGAACGCGAACTCAAAGCGCTGGCTCGACGTGCTCAGCGTTCGCTGGCCGCTATGGCCGAGAATTCCGGCATCCATTGGACTTTCCGCGTGGTCCGCGGAAAGGTACCGGTGGAAATTCTGGCGGCGGCCTCGGAGTCGGACCTCCTGACCGTGGGGCGATCGGGCTGGTCGGTAGCCCGCCGGATGCAACTGGGCTCGACGGCTCAGAACGCTGCGATGAACGCCCCAAAAGCTCTGCTGCTGGTAAAACAACCACTCGACTTTGACCGTCCCGTAGTAGTCCTGTTTGACGGGTCACCTTTGGCGGAACAAGCCTTGAGAGCGGCAGCGCGGTTTGCCGGCGCGTTCCAAAGCCATCTGACCATTTTCATTTTGGCGGAATCGCCTGAGAACGCCAAAACGCTGATGCGCAGGGCAACTCATCTGTTAAAGGCGGATGAGATTGAGGCAAGTTTTCGGCCGGTGTTTGCCGCCGGTGCTCTGCAACTGGCCGATGCCATTGAGTCCGAAGCCGGCGGCCTTCTGGTCCTCTGCAGGCAGTACGGGCGCGTCTCCGAAAACGAGATTCAGGAACTGCTTCGCCGCGTGGGAAACCCTGTCCTGCTGGTGCGTTAACTAACCTGCCGGGCTGGCCCTTCACTGCAATTCCACAAAACGCTACCAGGAAGTCGAGCCGCTCCCTGCCCCGATTGTCTTCAGGCCTGCCGCCTTCCGATGACCTTCAGGTCCATCTCAAGCAGAGCGGAAATCTTTTCAATACTCCGCGCGACGTGCCCAACCCCCAGCGCGCCGTGATGCGTGGGACCCTCGGCACACCATGCGTTGAAGAAATCCCTTGGCGGCAGCGCGAACCGTATCCGGCTGTTGGTGTTCCCGATCTTGAGCCGGTCGCCTTCAAGCGATTCCCCTTCGGCGGCAAGGAGCCTGAGACGGCCACCGCGAGATTGCGTCAGGCCAAGGATGGTAACAGGACCTTTCCGGACGCTGGCCTCCACACCGACGCCATAACCGCGCTTCCCG